>NZ_JBAMDH010000011.1:0-148024 GCF_036961685.1 Massilia sp. DD77 | reverse complement strand
GCCGGCGGTCAGGCGCGCCACCGCGAGCTTGCGGGCGTCGGCGTTGTCGGCGCGGTCCAGGCTTTGCGCCTGCAGGCGCAGCGCGGCCAGCGGCGTGCGCAGCTCGTGCGCGGCGTCGGCCACGAAATTCTGCTGGGCGTCGAAGGCGGTCTTCACGCGGCCGAACAGCAGGTTCAGTTCCTGCACCAGGGGGCGCACTTCGTCCGGCAGGCCGGCCTCGGAGACCGGCGACAAATCGTCCGCCTGGCGCGAAGCCACCTGCGAGCGCACCCGCGCCACCGGCTCCAGCGAGCCGCTCACCACCCACCACACCACCAGCATCAGGATCGGCATCATGACCGCGATCGGGCCCAGGGTGCGCAAGGCCAGGTTGCCCGCCATGTTGCGGCGCACGGCCAGGTCCTGGGCCACCTGCACGGTCTGGTTCGCGGTCTGGATCGAGAACACGCGGTAGACGGTGCCGTTGGCCTTCACGTTGGAAAAGCCCAGCACCGCGCGCTGCGGCAGGCGCGCGCGCGAGACGCTGTGGAACATCTGCACCCCGTCGGGGGACCACATCTGCACCACCATGTCGTCGTTGCCGCTGCCGCCTTCGCTGTTGGCTTCCATGCGCTCCTGCACCTCGGTGTTCGAGAGCGGCGTGCCGGAGCGCAGCGACAGCGCCATCTGCTGCATGTGGTAGTCGAAGATCTGGTCGGCGTCGTGCAGGGCCGTGCGGTAGGCGATCGAGGCCTGGGCCAGCGCCGCGATGGTGATCGCCGCCAGCAGGAACCACAGCAGGCGCCCGCGCAGGGAATGCGTGACCTTCATGCCTTCGGAACCATGTAGCCCACGCCGCGCACGTTCTGGATCAGGTCGCTGCCCAGCTTCTTGCGCAGGCCGTGGATGTAGACCTCGACCGCGTTGCTGGAAACCTCGTCGCGCCAGCTGTACAGCTTTTCCTCGAGCTGGGCGCGCGAAAGCACCGCGCCGGGACGCGAGACCAGGGCTTCCAGCACCGCCCATTCGCGCGCCGAGAGCGACACCGGATTGCCGTCCACCAGCACCTCGCGGGTGGCGGGGTTGACCGAGATGTTCTTGTATTCGAAGACGGGTTCGGCGCGGCCGGCGGCGCGGCGCAGCAGCGCGCGGATGCGCGCCAGCAGTTCGTCGAGATCGTAGGGTTTGAGGACGTAGTCGTCGGCGCCGGCGTCGAGGCCGGCGATGCGCTGGGCCACCGAGTCGCGCGCGGTGGCGACCAGCACCGGGGTGCGGTCCTTGCGGGCGCGCATGGTGCGCAGGACGTCCAGCCCGTCCTTGCGCGGCAGCCCAAGGTCGAGCAGGACCAAATCATAATTCTGGTTCTGCATCAGGGCCGTGTCGGCCATCTCGCCGTCCTTGACCCAGTCGACGGCGTAGTGCTCGGCCCTTAACAGGTCGAGCACTACTTCGCCGATCATCGTATCGTCTTCCACCAGCAATAGCCGCATGAATTCCCCGTTCTTGAAACCAGCAGGTCGAGGACGCTACGCTTCCTTAACCGATCCGCACTGGAATGAAGATTCTGTCACTCCCGCGCTGAACCAGCAAGGCCACCGACTTGCTGGCTTTCGCCACCACGTCGCGGACCTGGGCGACCGACTGCACCGGACGCCCGTTGACTGAAATGAGCACGTCGCCCGGCTGGATGCCGGCGGCCAGGGCGGCGCCCGACGCGTCTTCGATCACCAGGCCGGCCGGAATGCCGCTCTGGCGGCGCTCGACCGGTTCGAGCGGACGCAGGGCCAGGCCCAGTTTGGCGCTGTTGTCCTGCTCTTGCTGCGCCAGCTCTTCCGGCGCGCGCTTGCCCTTCTCCGAGGCGTCGCCCAGGGTGGCGTCGATGCGCACCAGCTTGCCGTCGCGCCAGACGTCGAGGCTCACGCGCTCGCCCGGCTTGGCCAGGGCCATGATACCCGGCAGGTCGCCCGAGGACACGATGGCCTGGCCGTTCACGCGGCGGACCACGTCGCCCGACTTCAGGCCCGCGCGCTCGGCCGGGCCGCCGCGCTCGACGCTCGAGATCAGGGCGCCTTCCGGCGACTCGAGGCGGAAGGAGTCGGCGAAGTCCTGGCCGACTTCCTGCACGGTCACGCCCAGCTTGGCGTGCTGCACCTTGCCGGTGGCGACGATCTGGTCCTTGATGCGCACCGCGACGTCGATCGGGATCGAGAACGACAGGCCCTGGTAGCCGCCGGTCTGGCTGTAGATCTGCGAGTTGATGCCGACCACTTCGCCGCGGGTGTTGAACAGCGGGCCGCCCGAGTTGCCGGGATTGACCGCGACGTCGGTCTGGATGAAGGGCACGGCGCCGTCGGGCAGCGAACGGCCGGTGGCGCTCACCACGCCGGCGGTGACGGTGCTTTCCAGGCCGTAGGGCGAGCCGATGGCCAGCACCCACTCGCCCACCAGCAGCGAACGCGATTTGCCGATCGGCGCCACCGGCAGGCCCTTGGCCTCGATCTTCAGCACGGCCACGTCGGTCTTGGGGTCCGAGCCCAGGACCTTGGCGCGGTATTCGCGGCGGTCCTGCAGCTTGACGGTGACTTCGTCGGCGCCTTGCACGACGTGGGCGTTGGTCAGGATGACGCCGTCCGGGCTTACGATGAAGCCCGATCCGGCGCCGAAAACAACGGGCGCTTCACGACCGCCACCGCCGTTGCCGTAGCGGGGGTCCTGGAACTGCCGGAAAAATTCATAGAAGGGATGGCTCGGGTCGAGACGCGGCATGCCGTTGCCGCCACGGTTGGCGCGGTTGGTGCCGGCGACGCGGATGTTCACCACGGCCTTGCCGTTCTGCGCGGCGATGCGCGTGAAATCAGGAAGCGATACCGTTGCCGCGGGAGCGGCGGCTGCCGGCGCGGGCGCGGCGGCCGACGCGGGAGCCGGCGTGGCGGCCGGCGCGGGTTCGGCTGCAACGTTGTTGTGGTTGACTGCAATGGCACCGACCGCTCCGCCGATGGCGCCCGCGGCACACAGGGCCAGCGTCAGGCGTTTGGCAGTGATAGCAGTGACGGAACTCTGGTTGGACATGTATGTGCTCCCGATGAAAATTGTCGATGAGTGTTGATGATCGATGGAAGTAGTTTCCCGCATGAGCCTTAGGACATGCTTAAGTTGGCAAGAGTCCGGCTTAGACATGGCTTAAGGATGGGCTCACTCATCCATACTCTCATCCATACAGACATGCAAAAGGGCGCCCCAACCGCGAGCGCCCTTCCTTCAACTTACTACTGCACGACCGCTGTCAATCAGGCGGCGTCGCGTTGCTCCAGCGCTTGCACATTGCCGGTGTTGCCCAGCGCGTCCGCAATCGCGATCTTGCGCGGTTTGAGGGCTTCCGGCACTTCGCGCACCAGTTCGATGGTGAGCATGCCATTGTCGAAGGACGCGGTGGTGACCTTCACGTGGTTGGCCAGCTGGAAGCGCTGCTCGAAATCGCGCGCCGCGATACCGCGGTGCAGGAAGGTGCGCTGCACCTCGTCCTTCTGCTTGCGGCCGGTGACATGCAGGCTGTCGCGCTCGGTCACGATCTCGATCTCGTCGCGGTTGAAACCGGCGAGGGCCATCACGATGCGGTATTGGTCTTCGCTGACCAGTTCGATGTTGTACGGCGGGTAGCTCGGCTCGCCGCGTTGCTCGAGCAGGTTGGCCAGGCGATCGAAACCGATGGCGGAACGGTAGAGCGGAGTCAGGTCAAAAGTACGCATGGTGTCATATCCTTTTTAAGTTAAGCGATAAGTTGACGGACCTCATTGAGCATCCGTTGAAGCCAATCTAATGCCACGCTATTGCATTTTCAAGGTATGCGAAATATGGTTTTTAAGCTTGTTTTGCAAATTTTATTTGCAGTGTGTATCCACGGAATGTGTCTTGGATGAGCGGTGCTACACTCGCCCGTTTGCTTCTCTTTCCCTGTCTTCATCCATGACCGCAACCCGTTCCCTGCTCGCGCGCGCCGCCCGTCCGGCCGGCGCCCTGGCCTTCGTTATTGCTCTTGCCCTGCCGGCCCATGCCGCCATTCCGCCCGTGGGCGACCAGCCCTATCCCGGCACGATTTCCGTGCACGTCGACGCCAGCAATTTGTCGCAGCAGATTTTCCGCATGCGCATGGCGATCCCGGTGCGTCCGGGCGCCCTCGCCCTGCTCTATCCGCAGTGGGCGCCGGGCAACCACGGCCCGAACATTCCGCTGACCCAGCTCGCGGGCCTGAAGTTCAGCGCGGGCGGCAAGCCGGTCGAATGGACGCGCGACCCGGTCAACGTCTACGCCTTCCACCTCACGGTGCCGGAAGGCACCACGACCCTGGACGCCGAGTACCAGTTCCTGTCGCCGCTGGACACCAGCCAGGGCCGCATCACCATGACCGACGACATCCTCGGCGTGCAGTGGCAGTCGGTGCTGCTCTACCCGGCCGGCTACCACGCGCGCCGCATCACGGTGCAGCCGACCGTTACCTTCCCGGCCGGCTGGCAGCACGCCAGCGCGCTGGAGGTGCAGGAAAAGCGCGGCGACGAAGTGCGCTTCAAGCCGCACGACCTCGACACCCTGGTCGACTCGCCGATCTTCGCCGGCCGCTATTTCAAGCGCATCGACCTGGCGCCGGGGGCAAAAGCGCCGGTGATGCTGAACGTGGTCGCGGACAATCCGGAGAGCCTGGAAGCCAAGCCGGAGCAGATCGCCCTGCACCGCGCGATGGTGGCGCAGGCGCTCAAGCTGTTCGGCTCGCACCACTACAAGCACTACGACTTCCTGTTCGCGATTTCCGACGAATTCGGCGGCATCGGCCGCGAGCACCACCAGTCGAGCGAGAACGGCGTCAAGCTGGGCTACTTCACCGAATGGAGCAGGAACGAAGGCGGACGCGAACTGCTGCCGCACGAATTCGTGCATTCGTGGAACGGCAAGTTCCGCCGCCCCGCGGGCCAGGACGTCCCCAACTTCAACACCCCGCTGCAGAACAGCCTGCTGTGGGTCTACGAAGGCCAGACCCAGTTCTGGGGCAACGTGCTGGCGGTCCGTTCCGGCCTGGTCTCGACGGCCCATGCGCGCGAGTCGCTGGCGGCCAGCGCGGCCCGCTACGACAACACCCAGGGCCGCAGCTGGCGCGCGGTGCAGGACACGGTCAACGACCCGATCATCAACGGCCGCCGCCCGATCGGCTGGGGCAACTGGCAGCGCAGCGAGGACTACTACGTCGAGGGCATGCTGATCTGGCTCGACGTCGACACCAGGATCCGCGAACTGTCGGGCGACAAGCGCTCGCTGAACGACTTCGCGCGCGCCTTCTTCGGCGTCGAGAACGGCCGCGTCGATGCGCTGCACTACAGCTTCGAGGACGTGGTCGCGGCCTTGAACAAGGTCCAGAAATTCGACTGGGCGACCTTTCTGCGCACCCGCCTGGAAGGCCACGGCCCCGGCGCCCCGCTCGACGGCCTGGCGCGCGCCGGCTGGAAGCTGGTCTACACCGACATCCCGAGCGACGCCGTGAAGAGCGCGGAAGAGCGCAACAAGATCACGGACCTGAGCTACTCGCTGGGCTTCTCGGTACGCCAGGACGGCAGCGTGACCGGCGTGATCTGGGACGGCGTGGGTTTCCGCGCCGGCCTGGCGGCCAACACGACCATCGTCGCGGTCAACAACAAGGCCTACAAGGGCGAGGTGCTGAAGGCGGCGATCAAGGCGGCCAAGGACGGCAAGGCGCCGCTCGAACTGCTGGTGAAGAAGGGGAACAACCTGCGCACCATCGCGCTCGACTATCGCGGCGGCCTGCGCTATCCGCGCCTGGAACGCATCCCGGGCACCAGGGATCGCCTGGAAGAGCTGTTCAAGCCCTTGAAGTAAATACGCCCGGGCTGTCGGCTGTTTTTACAGCCGGCAGCCGGCCCGGCGTTGTCGGACGACTAAGTCGTTGAATTCCCATTAGAAATTATTTCTGGCACGCATCATGCTTATGTGCGCTGGTCAACAATAATTCCAAAAGGGATATTCATGAAAGCACTCCGCACCTTGCTGGCGATCGCCGGCCTGGCAGCATCCTTGTCGGCGCACGCCGGCGTGATCGAAACCTCGAAGGTTACCGACTTCAACCAGGTGAACTACTTCGAGCCCCTCGGCCAGTCCTTCGTGGCCGAAGACGCCGCGATCAAGTTCGCCTTCCGCTACATGCCCCTGAACACCTGGTACGCCAACGACCCGCTGGAGATCAGCCTGGTCGCCGGCGCGGGCGTCGGCGGCGCGGTGCTGGCCACCGAGACCTTCTCGCTGGCCTCGAACTACGACGGCTTCTACGACATCGATTTTTCCGCGGTCGCACTGACCGTCGGCCAGAGCTACACCGCCGTGCTGCGCGTGCCGGGGGACAGCCCGTTCTGGGGCATCTACACCAGCGACGACAGCTATGCGGGCGGCACCGCCTACCAGTCCGGTTCCCCGGCGGGCTGGGACACGATCTTCCGCGTGACCCCGGTCGGCCAGCAGAACGAGGTGCCGGAACCGGGTTCGCTGATGCTCGCGGGCCTGGGCCTGGCTGCCCTGCGCCTGGCGCGCCGCAAGCCGGCCGCCAAGTAAGCCTGTTCGTAGCGCACTATTGCATGGCGGCGGTCTGCGGACCGCCGCTTTGCTTTGGAGCGCGCCCGGCGCTCAGCGCGGCGGGCCTTGCTGGATCAGCCGCAGCTGCGCGAATTCTTCCACCGCGAAGTCGACGAAGGCGCGCACGCGCGGCGCCATCTGCCGCGCACTCGGGAACACCAGGTGGACCGGGATCGGCTCCGGCTCGTAGTCGCCCAGCACGCGGACCAGGCGGGCGGCCTCGAGGTCGGGCGCGGCCTGGTAGGACAGCACGCGGGCAATGCCGAAGCCCTCGCGCGCCACATTCAGCACGCCATCGAGGTCGTTCACCTGCAGGCGCGGCGCAAAGCGGACGATGTGCTCGCGCTCCCCTTTCCTGTAACGCCATTCGGCCAGGCCGCGCACCGCGGTGCCGAGGATGAGTTCATGCCCGGCCAGGTCCTCCGGCGTGGCCGGTGTGCCCCGGCCTTGCAGGTAGGCGGGACTGGCGACCGTGATCCGCTTCACCGCGCCCAGGCGGCGCGCCACCAGGCCGGAACTCTCCAGCCTTCCTATCCTCAGCGCGAGATCGATGCCGTTGTCGATCAGGTCCACATTGCGGTCGGACAGGGCCAGGTCGACCTGCATCTCCGGATGGCGCATCAGGAACTTCGTGACGACCGAGGTCATGTGCCGGCGCCCGAACACCATCGGCGCGGTGATGCGCAGCAGGCCCTGGGGCGGCGCCGCCTCGTTCTCGCATACCGCGGTGTCGTAGTCGGCCAGCAGGCGGCGCGCATGGGTGGCGAGGCGCTGCCCTTCGCTCGTCGCCGACAGCCTGCGCGTGCTGCGTTCGAACAGGCGCATGCCCACGCGCTGCTCGAGCGTGGCCAGGCTGCGCGTGACGGCCGAGGGTGAGCGGCGCAGCTTGTGCGCGGCCGCGGCCATGCTGCCGGTGTCGAGGATGGCGAGGAAAACCTGGAGTTCGTCCAAACGGTCCATGGGCGTTCACTATTCGATTATTGCGTAATTCGGCAGAATGAATTGCGATTATGCGCTATTCCTGAAAGCGGGTCTGGCCGCTAGGATGAAGGTCCGTCAACCCCTACCCATCCCAGCCATGACCTCTTCCCTGATCCTGCACGGCACCGCGCTGTCCGGCCATACCCATCGCGTGGAACTGTTCCTGAACCTGCTGGGACTGCCCTACCGCCGCATCGATGCGCCCGCCCCGGTACGCAAGACCGCCGAGTTCCTGGGCCTGAACCCGCTCGGCCAGATCCCCGTCCTGCAGGACGGCGAGCTGGTCCTCTCCGACAGCAATGCCATCCTGGTCTACCTGGCCAAGCGCTATGCGCCGGGCAGCGCCTGGCTGCCCGAAGACCCGGCCGGTGCGGCGCGGGTACAGCGCTGGCTGTCGCTGGCGGCGGGCGAGATCGCCTTCGGCCCGGCGAAGGCCAGGGTGTCGGCGCGCTTCGGCGATACCGGCATGCCGCCGGAGCTCATGCAGCGGCTGGCGAGCCTGGCCCTGGGCTTCATGGAATCCAGTCTCGAACGGCAGGCCTTCCTGGCTGGAGAACATCCGACCCTGGCCGACCTGGCGTGCTACGCCTACGTCGCGCATGCGCCGGAAGGCGGTATCGCGCTGGCGCCCTATCCGCAGGTACGCGCCTGGATCGCGCGCGTCCAGGCCCTGCCGGGTTTCGTGGCGATGCCGGAGCACTGAGCATGGACGACCACCGCATTCCCGAACCCTTCCATGCCGGTGAGCTAATGGCCCAGCGGCTTGCGGGCGGCGGGCCGGCGGGCGCGCCGATCCGCAGCCGGATGCCGGAACAGCACCGGCAGTTCTTTCCCCTGCTGCCCTTCCTGTGCGTCGCCGTCGCGGACGATAACGGATGGCCGCTCGCCACGCTGGTGCATGGGGAGCCGGGTTTCGTGTCCTCGCCCGATCCTGGCCGCCTGCGCATCGCTGCTTTGCCCGACCAGGACGATCCGGCCGGGCCTTATTTGTCGGGCGGAGCGCAGATCGGCATGCTCGGCATCGACCTGGCCACGCGGCGCCGCAACCGGGCCAATGGCCGCGTCGCGCGTGTCGAGGGTGGGAGCGTGGTGGTCGACATCGACCAATCCTTCGGCAACTGCCCGAAGTACATCCACGTGCGCCAGCTCCTACCCGTGACGCGCCGGCCAGGCCCGGTCGAGACCTTCGGCCCCGAGCTGCCCCGGGATGCCGCCGCATTGATCGCCGCCTGCCAGACGATGTTCGTCGCCACCTCCAGCGGCGATGCCGGTGGCCTCGACATGTCCCACCGCGGGGGCGAGGCGGGTTTCCTGCTCCTGCACGGCGACGTGCTCACCGTCCCCGACTATGCCGGCAACCGCTATTTCAACACCCTCGGCAACCTGCTGCGGGAACCGCGCGCGTCGCTGCTGCTGGTCGATTTCGAGCGCGGCGACATCCTGCAGTTGCAGGGCCTCGTGAAGCTCTTGTGGCGGGAAGATGCGCTCCCTGGCGATGCGCGTGCGCAGCGGGCCTGGGAATTCCGTATCGTGCGCGGATGGATGCGGCGCGGCGCGTTACCCTTGGGCGACGCATCCAGCCAGTCCTGATGCCACCTGCCTAGCGCTCGCTGGTCAGGATGCGCACCGCGATCCGCGCCGGCGGGGACAGCAGCAGCACGGTCGGGAAGGCGATCACCCAGGCGGTGAGCCAGGCGCCCAGCCACTGGCTGCCGAAGTCCGGCGTCCAGCCGAGCGCGCGCCAGGTGGCCACGCCCGTGATCACCAGCGACATCTGGCCCGACAGGATGAAGGCGAACAGCTGGGGCGCGTATTTTTTCGGAATCATGCTTGTTCGCCTGCCAGGCGCTGCAGGGTATCCGCAAACTGGCGACCGAACAGGCGCGCGGTCTTGATGTCGCCCGGCGGGAAGGCGTCCGCCGGTGCGGCATGCCCCGCCTGGGCCATCAGCCCGGACCAGGAGCCTAGCCGGTTGGCCGCCTCGTCGTAGGGCACGCCCGCATGCTGCTCCGGCAGGATGGGATTGCCGAGCCAGAGCATCCCGTGCTGCATGCAGAAGGTGAACATCGACAGCAAGGTGGATTGCTTGTCGCCCGCCGGCAGCGAAGACACCGTGAAGCCTGCCGCCAGCTTGCCCTTGAGCTTCTGGGTGCGCCACAGCGGGCCGGTGGCATCCATGAAGCGCTTGAACGGCGCCGACACGCCGCCCAGGTAGGTGGGGGAGCCGAGGATGATGCCGTCGTAGTCGCACAGCTGGTGGGCTTCCTGCGCCAGTTCCTGGGCCAGCAGCAGGTCGACGCGCACGCCTTCCCTGCTGCCGGCGCCTTCGGCGACGTGGCCGGCGATGTGGGCGGTGTGGCCGTGGCCACTGTGGTAGATGACTGCAAGTCGTTTCATTGTTTTCTCCAGTGGTTGGATCGTGGACGCTCTTAGAACCTATCCCAGTAGGCAAGAGTCGCTCCTGGCGCGCCTGGCAAGCGCAGCCGGCGTTGCTCGTCGTTGTGTGGCCAGCCACACTGCCTCCTCGCGCCTTGCCTGCACTTCCCATGCATCGCCATGAGCTTCCTCCCGCCTACCGGGATAGGTTCTTAGTGCGCGAGCACGCGCAGGCATAGGGCGGCAAGGTAGAGGCCGAGGCCGAACACGGTGTGGTTGGCCAGGCTGCGCAGGCAGTTCTTGAGCGGCGTGGGTGTCTTCGAGGCCGCGAAGCCCGCGCCCATGGCCGGCTGCATCAGAAACAGCGGTGCGGCGACGGTGGCCATGCCGACCGCCAGCGCCGGCAACAGGGTCGGGCTGTCCAGCCAGTCCGCTCCGGCCAGCGCCACCAGCAGGGCGGCGAAGCCAACGCCGGTAAGGTAGTGCGTGGCCCAGCCGAGCGGCCGCTCGCCCGGCACGGGTGGCGCCTTGGCGATCGCGGCATGCGCCAGCCGCCCATGGGCCAGGTGGCCGACCCAGCGCCCGACCAGGGCGAAGTCCAGGGTTTTCACGCCCATGCGTTTCAAGACGATGAGCCAGGCGTCCATCACGGCGGTGGCCCCGAGACCGATGAGCACGACCTTGAGGATGAGTGCGAGCGCTTCCATGGTGTTCCTTTCACGATTGACCTGCGTGCCTATATGGATCACTATAGAAGTTGAAGTCAACTTCAAGTCAAGGGGATTCCATGGACATTGCGGAAGTCGCGAAACGCAGCGGCATGGCGGCGTCGACGCTGCGCTATTACGAGAAAAAGGGACTGATCGCCTCGACCGGGCGCCAGGGCCTGCGCCGCACTTTCGGCAAGGATGTGCTGGACCAGCTGGCCCTGATTTCGCTAGGCCAGGCGGCCGGGCTGTCGCTGGACGATATCCGGGGCATGTTCACGCCCAAGGGGCCGCAGATCGACCGCGCCGTGCTGGCGGCCAGGGCCGACGAGATCGATGCGCTGGTGCGGCGTTTAAAGGCCATGAGCAAGGGGCTGCGGCATGCCGTGGCCTGCCCCGCGCCGAGTCATATGGAATGTCCGACCTTCCGCAAGCTGCTGAGCGCGGCGGGGTCGGGGAGTATTGATCGGCACTGGCGGCAGGTGGGGAAGCAGGCAGACGGTGAAACGGGAACGGACCGCGTAACGAATTCCGTCGGTTAGCGTGTAAACGTCGTACGCGCCACCGGCGCCCACGACTTCCGGCGAAGGTCCACTGCTGTCCGGGATAATTTCACTTACCTGAAAATCGTCATTCCCGCGAAGGCGGGAACCCAAGTTTGCATGCGGTGTCGGCACGTAAAACTTGGGCCCCGGCCTCCGCCGGGGAGACGGTTTTGCGGTTAGCGGTAATCATTTACGCTGGCGGCAATAGGCCAGTCAGACAGACCCTGGATCCTGAGTCCTACCGGGCCGCCAGCGAATAGCTGACTTCCCGATCCCCCGGCTGCAGCTCGCGCTGCCAGCCATGCGCCGCATAAAAACGGTCGGCCCGGGTACCGATCCCGGTACTCAGCGACACCTTCGGATGCCCCTGGGCGAACAGCCAGTCGCAGGCCATGCCGAGCAAGGTGCGGCCGATGCCGCGGCCTTCGCTGTCCGGGCGCACGAACAAGGCCCAGATCGAGCCATCGCGACCATCCGCTACCGAAAAGCCGAGGATCTCGCCGTCCTCCTCGCACAGCCAGCCCTGTCCCAGGGTGGTCAGGTAGTCATGGTACATGGCAAGGGTGACCTTGTCGGGCGAGGACAGGCGGTTCTCGTTCACGGACAGGCGCAGCGCCGACAGCGCCGGAATGTCGTCCAGTGCCGCCTGGCGATAGCACAGGGTCGTCTTCATGGCGGCGCTCATGCGGCGTGCTCCGGCTGGTCCAGGTAGCGCGCGCTCCAGGCCGCGATGACGCTGGCGGCATACTGGGCGTCCTCGCGCCGGGTCAAGAGGTGGTCGGCGCTGTCGAGCGAGACGAAGCTCTTCGGATGGACGGCGCACTCGAAGATCCGCATGGCGTTCGAGATATCGACCGTCGCGTCCAGCGGCGCATGCATGAGCAGCAGCGGCAGTCGCAGGGCGCGGATCTTGTCGGCCAGGCGGTGCTCGGCGACGTCCTCGAGGAACTGGCGGCGCACCGTGAACTCGCGGCCGGCCAGCCGGACCCGTGCTTCGCCGTGCTCGACGATGGCATCGAGGTGCTCGCCGAACAGGCCGGTGACATGGTGGGGATCGCTGGGCGCGGCGATGGTGGCGACGGCGCGCGTTTCAGGCACCGCCGCAGCCGCGGCCAGCACCGCCGCGCCGCCCAGGCTGTGACCGACGAGCAGTTGCGGAGCCGCATACTCGGCGCGCAGGAAATCGGCGGCCGCGACCAGGTCGGCGATGTTCGATGAAAAGTTGGTGTTGGCGAACTCGCCTTCACTCGCGCCCAGGCCCGTGAAGTCGAAGCGCAGCACGGCAATGCCATGGCGCGACAGGCCGTGCGCGGTGCGGCTGGCCGCGAGCACATCCTTGCTGCAGCTGAAGCAATGGGCGAACAGGGCGTAGGCCCGCACGGGGCCGTCGGGCAGGTCGAGCCGGGCGGCCAGCATCTGGCCGTCCGCGCCTGGGAAATGGACTGTTGCGCCAGCCATGGGTGGTCTCCTTTCAGGGGTGCGCAGCGGCGCATGCATGGCGCCTTTTTTGACCCGAACGATAGCACAGCGACAGCGCCGGCGGAAGGATGCATGCCGGCCGTGGGCACGGTATGATGAACGGGACGGCCGCCGTGTTGTCCGCCGCGGCGCGCCGGCATTGCAACGCACGACCAACCACCATCACGGCATGCACACATTCACACTCTCTTCGGACCGCCACGCGGCCCTGGATCGGCCGGTCTGGTCCAGCCTGAACGGCGGCCACCGCCACTTTGCCCTGGGCGGCCCTCTCGCCCTGCGCTACCCGCGCGAGATCGGCCCCTTTGCCGCCCTGCGGGACGACAGCGCGGCGGCCTGGTCCGCGCTCACCGGCCTGCTCGCGCCGGGCGAATCGGTCATGCTGGTCACGCCCGATCCTGTCGTGGGAACGGATGGGCTCGAGGCGACGCGGCTCGGTCCGGTGCTGCAGATGGTGGCGACGCGCGATGCCGGCCAGGCGGGCGCGGCGACCTTGCTGCTGGGCGACGAAGATGCGGCCGAGATGCGCAGCCTGACGGGGTTGACCAATCCAGGGCCGTTCGGGGTCCGCACGCATGAGCTGGGGGAGTTTCTCGGCATTCGCGACGGCGGGGTGCTGGCGGCGATGACGGGCGAGCGCATGCGGCCGGAAGGCATGGTGGAAGTCAGTGCGGTGTGCGTGCATCCGGAGCATCGGGGCAAGGCGTATGCGCGGGTCTTGCTGGTGGAGAAGATGCGGCGCATCGTGGATCGGGGATATTTGCCCTTCCTGCATGTGTATCCGGATAACGCGGGAGCGATCGCGCTGTATGAATCGCTGGGGTATGCGGCGAGGAGGACCTTGCAGCTGACCAGGGTGACGGCGGCGGAGTGAGTGCCGGCGTTGCGCGTGGGACGGGCTGGGACGCGCAGCCGGCTTGCCATGCAATGCGGGGATCGTTATCGGCGCCCATGCCCTGCTCGTAGGGTTGGCGGCTATGCCGCCGACGCGTGCAACGAACCGTGAGGGTCCGGCATGTGGAACGAAGATGCATGCGCCGGTTGAACGCGTGGCGGCGCAGCCGCCAACCCTGCGCATCGCCTGTTCATACGCCGCTTGAACGCGTGGACGGGGAACCCGTCCACCCTACGGTGCGCTTGTGTCTTCTATCCAAACAAGCCATGCAAATACCAGCGCGGCGAGGCATCTTCGCCCGAGCCGACGATGCGTTCGCGGTAGATCCAGTACAGCGTGTGGTCCTGTCCTTCGGCGATGAAGTAGTCGCGCGTTTGCGTTTCGCTCCACCAGCCGGCTTCGATGCGCTCCGGCGTCGAGGCCACCTTCAGCGGCGAACCATAGAAGGGACGGTGGTTGCGGATCAGGAGCGCGATCGGCTTGGCCAGCAGCCAGGCGGGACGCGGCAGGCTTTGCACGTCGGGCGGCATGCGGGCAGCCCGCACTTGCGGGCTCACCCGCTCTTCCACCGGCACCCAGACGTTGGCGACCTCGGGCCGGTAATCTGCCAGCGGCACCGCCTGCAGCACGTTGTCCGCACCCAGGCGCGCCACCAGCAGCTCGATCATGCGCAGCCGGTCTTCCTCGGTGCCGCCGGGCTCGGGAAACAGCGATTCGGTCGGCGGCGCCATGGCCCGCATCTGCTGGGCTTCCAGGCCCAGGCCGATCACCGGCGCTTCGAGTTCCAGCTTGCCCAGGCGTTCCTTGAGCAGGCGCACCAGGTGCTCGTCGCGCCAGGTGGGTTCGGCCAGCGCGATCTCGAGCGCCGTCGGCGGACGCGCCACCCGCCCGCGCTCGTGCTCGAGCAGCAGGCGGATGCGCTCCACCGCCAGCTGGCGCGCGCACAGCCAGCCGGTGAGCTGCAGCACCAGGTGGTGGGCGCCGGCCAGCAGCAGGTCGGCCTGGTCGATGCGGTCGAACAGTTCCAGCTTCGCGTGGAAATGCTCGGGCGGCGCGACCCATTCGAACAGCTCGGGGTTCATGCCGTAGGCCGCATCGACCAGGTCGAGCAGCGCCCGCCCGCAACGGCGCTGCAGGCCGGGGCGCGGCAGGCGGCGCAGCTCGTCGATGCGCTGGCAGCCGATGCCCTCGAACCAGCTGGCATAGGGCCGCGCGGGCGGCAGCAGCGCCACCGGCAGGCGGTCGAGGCGGCGCGTGAGGGAATCCATGCGCACCGCCCGCCCGGCGTTGCGGCGCGCCAGCAGCCATGCGCCGCGCGCCGTGGGCGCGCAGCTGATGCTGGCCGAGAAGCCCAGCGCGCGCAGGTTCTCGCGCACCCGCGCGCACAGCCGGCGGATGCCGCCGAACAGGCGCAGGCTGGCGCCGATATCGAGCAGCAAAGTGGCTTCCTCGGCCTCGGCCACCTGCGGCGTGTACTGCAGCATGGCCATCGCCACCGCTTGCAGGGCCTCGGCCTCGCGCGCGGGGTTGCGCTCGTGCAGGCGCGCCTCGGGCATCAGCATCAGTACGCCGCCGCGGCGCATGCCGTGCTGGACGCCGGCAGCGCGCGCGGCGGGCGACATGGCCAGCACGCGTTCCTGCTCCAGCACCACGCTGCCCGGGTCACTGGACCAGTTCGGGCTGAAGACCTCGAGCGGTAACCGGGATAAATACAGGCCGATCCAGAGACGCATGGCGTTGCAGAAGTGGTGGAGTCAAAGGAAGGAACAGCGGCGCGTCGCGCTGCGGTCCCCGGCGCTTGAGAAAGTCGATGTGCATGCCGCCCGCCGCCGGCCGCAGCGCAAGGCGCAGCGGCGCGGGGGAAGCATCCTGTGCGGCGGCCAGCGGCCGCAGCATGAAGAACAGGGTTTCGCCGGCCTGGGCCGCCAGGTGCAGGCGGCGCAGGCTGTCGCTGCTGTGAACAATGAATAAAACTGTCACCGCATGATTCGAATCATCACCAATTGAAAAGAACCTTCACCAATCAATCGAACTAATTCTTTCTTCTGTGACAGTAGGCTACGGACCTCCGCCATCGATACGCATGTCGCATTAATCTGTTCCCCCGTTGCTAGCGGCATCGATACGGCGGATCAACACTTTGGCAATGCGTCGATCGTCGACTTCAAGGATCTCGTAACGAAAGCCGTCCAATTCGGTGGCCTGTCCGACCTCAGGTAGCGTTTCGAAGCGCGCCAGAAGGAAGCCAGCCAGTGATGTATAGTCGGCGTCTTCGCTAACAAGCCCATCGGTTTCCAGTATTTGCTCAAGCTGGTGGAGGTCGGCCATGCCATCTACTTCCCATACCCCTGAAGCTTGTTCGCGCACAGCCAACTGCTCATCCTCGAACTACGGCAGAGCTGCAAATAATAGAAACATTGAACAGAAGTTAATGACGGTTTAGTTGCTAGCCCTCTCATCGCATAGCTTTCCTAGCCCAGCTCGCTTTTAATTGGATGTAGGACGTCAGCGAGGCCCATGCCTGTCTCAAGTGCCTGTTCGATGGCCTCGACCTGACCGCAGATGCGGCGAACGCGTAGGAGCAGTTTGATCTTCCGTCGTGCGCCGTGTGACAAAGCGAGGCACTGAAAAGAGTATGGGCGTGCTAGCAGATACTTGCGGTTCGTGTCGATACCCGCTAAGTGGACCAGGCCGGCATCTGGTAATGCAAATGTCATGCGGTGGACGTTATCGCCATACGGGGACCGCGTCGGATCAGTGGGCACGGGAACGCGGCAGCCGGCAACTGACTTATACCGTGAAGGGTGCTACGCGTTCGGCGGTGTCGAGCATGGAGGCGTTTCGTTCTACAATACAAGGATGCGCATCCTCATCGTAGAAGATAATCCTGACATCTTGGCCAATCTGTACGGCTTCCTCGAGCCGAAAGGCTATACGATTGATTCAGCCCGCAACGGCTACGGCGGCCTTGCATTGGCTTCCGAGAATAGCTATGACGTCATCATCCTTGACGTCATGTTGCCCGGGCTGAATGGTTTGGAACTGTGCCAGAAGCTACGGTCCGAATTGCGCACCCCGACGCCGGTCCTGATGCTGACGGCACGCGACAGCGTGACCGACAAGGTTGCCGGTTTCAACAGTGGCGCTGACGATTACCTCGTCAAGCCCTATTCGCTGGCCGAGCTGGACGTACGCCTGAAGGCGCTGGTGCGCCGCGCCGGCGGACAGCTTGTCGTCAGCCAAGAACTGCGCTTTGGCGGATTGCGGTTCAACCAGGATTTGCAGGAAGCCAGCCGGGACGGCGCCAGGATCGTACTGACCAGGACCGGCTACATATTGCTGCGCGTGCTGATGACGGCTGCGCCGAGGATCGTGCGGCGTGAAGAACTTGAGCAAGCCATCTGGGGTGAGGATCGCCCTGGTAGCGATGCCTTGCGCACGCACATTCACGCTTTGCGCCAGGCGGTCGATAAACCCTTTGCTTTCGCCATGATCCGGACCGTTTCCGGCGTCGGCTACCGGCTTGCCGAATCCGATGCGCACGAATAATTCATTGAGCCGGCCAATCGTGGCCGCATTCATCCTGTTCGGCGTCGTGCTGTCAGTCTTCTTTGCTGTGCTGGCTTCCCTGGCAGTGGAGGGCATCGAGGTGTATCTGGTCGACAACCGCCTCGCCGAGGTCGAAAAATGGGCCCGGCCCCGGGAGGCGGCAGGCATGGCGTCCGACCTGCCCGCCGGCCTGCGCTTCCACCGCGGGGAAGACATTCCCCGATCGCTGCGCGGCCTGCCGACCGGCGTTTCCGATGCGATGGTCGACGGAATCGGGCTGCATGTGCTGTCGGGAGCGGACGAACGCGGCCCCTATGTCGTGGTCGACCATGAGAGCGACTACGAGAAGGTAGAAGTGATCGTCTATTCGCTGTTCGCGGGGTTCTTTGTCGGTTTCGTGCTGCTCGCAATAGTTCTCGGTCGGTTCGTCGGACGCAGGATCGTGTCTCCGATCCGCGAGCTGGTCAACGCCGTCGAGAACGGGGCGGCGTCCCTGCCGCTGACCGAGCGCAAGGACGAGCTTGGCGTCCTTGCGCGCGCGCTGGATGCGCACACGGCGGAGCTGCGCGAGTTTCTCGACCGGGAACGCTTCTTCACCGGCGACGTCAGCCATGAGCTGCGCACGCCGCTGATGGTCATCATGGGCGCCGCCGAGATCCTGCTCGAGAATGGCAAGGATGCGGCCGCCCGTGCGCCGGCCGAGCGCATCTACCGCGCCGCGCAAGAAGCGACCGAGTGCGTCACTGTCCTGCTGACCTTGGCGCGCGCACCAGAGATCGGCCAGTTCGCGCCCGTGACTGTGAGCGGGATCGCAAGGCGCGAAGTCGACCGTTACCAGCCGATGGTTGCGAGCAAGCCGGTCCGATTGCTGTGCTCCGGCGACGCGGACATCAGCGTGCGCGCACCCGCTGAGCTGTGCACCGCGGCAGTGGCGAATTTGATACGCAATGCCTGCCAGTACACGGAACGGGGCACAGTGATGGTGGTGCTCGAGCCAGGCCGCGTGATCGTGGAAGACACCGGGCCGGGTCTGCCGGATGCCGTCCAGCAGACGCTCGGCCAGAGGTCCGTTGCCATTCCCTCCAGTGGTTCGGCCGGAACCGGCCTCGGCTTGTCCCTGGTGAAACGCATCTGCGACTACCTGGGGGCCACGCTGGCCTACGAAAACCGAGCGGGTGGCGGCAGTCGCTTTTCGATCATATTTCCCCCAGGATTCACGTAATCTTAACGACCGCTTGACAGGGCGTTAATCGGCACCTCTCTATCCTTCGAACACGGTTGGCGGTCCGGCCACCGCGTTTGAATGGATGACAAGGTGGATAAATTCTTTGCTAGGCGCATCAGCGCCCCCGTAGTGACGCTCGCCGTTGCGATTCTGATGGCGAGCATCAGCAATGGCAAATTCTGGTCGACGTTTGCCCACGCCGCAGGTGGCGTTTCCCTCGCCAACCTGCCTTTGCTGGCGGGAGCATTTCTCATCATCGTGCTGTTCTTTAATGCTTGCCTGACCATGGCAAGTTTCCGCTACGTTGCCAAGCCGGTGCTGATCGCACTGGTGCTGACGGCGTCGGCGGCAAGCTATTTCATTACCGCATATGGGATCGTGATCGACAAGGCAATGATCCAGAACGTCTTCGAGACGGACACGCGGGAAGCGACTGAGTTGATCAGCTGGCAGCTCGCGGCCAAGATCGGTCTGCTGGGGATATTGCCCTCGCTGGTGATCGCCCGGCTCAAGATCCGCTTTCCCAAAGGCGCCAAGGGGCTGCTGCAGCGCTCGGGCATCGCGGCCGGGTCGCTGCTGGCGGCAGTCCTGCTGCTTCTCCTGCTTTTCAAGAGCTTGGCGCCGGCGCTGCGCGAGCACCGCGAACTGCGCTTCCTGCTCACGCCGACGAACTTCATCCAGGCCATGCACGGCTACCTGCGCAACCGCTGGGCCGCCGACGTCGTGGTGGCGCCACTTGGGCGCGACGCGGTCAGGGGCGCGGCATGGTCGGGACAGCAACGCAGGACGGTAACAGTCATTGTGGTTGGTGAAACTGCGCGCGCTGCGAATTTCTCGCTGAATGGCTACGGCCGCCAAACAAACCCCTTGTTGTCGCGCCAGGATGGACTGATCAATTTTTCTCATGTGAGCTCCTGCGGTACGGCGACCGCCGTATCGGTGCCGTGCGTCTTCTCCGCGCTTGGCCGCGACGGTTACAGCGATTCGAAAGCGTCTAGCCAGGAGAGCTTGCTGGACGTCCTGAAACATGCCGGGTTCGAGGTGATATGGCGCGACAACAATTCGGGGTGCAAGGGCGTGTGCGATCGCGTCCGGTACGAGGACGTGTCGCGCCCGGCCGGGCCCGACAGCCATTGTGGCGAGGCTGAATGCTACGATGAACGCTTGCTCGAGGGCTTGCCTGAACTGCTGCGCAGCAGCAACAAGGATCTCGTCATCGTCCTGCACCAGAAAGGCAGCCATGGTCCCGCCTACGCGAGTCGCTACCCGAAAGGGTTCGCACGCTTCGGTCCGGTTTGCACCACCAACCAGTTCGAACAGTGTTCGCGCGAATCGATCCAGGCGGCCTATGACAATACGATTGCCTATACCGATTATTTCTTGAGCAAGACCATTGACATGCTGCGCGACGCCGCCAGCCGCGAAGGAGTGGATACGGCCATGCTGTATTTCTCGGATCACGGCGAATCCCTGGGCGAAAACAATGTGTACCTCCACGGCGCGCCATACATGTTCGCCCCGCGCGAGCAAACTGAAGTGCCCATGATGCTGTGGATGTCCGACGGATTCAGCGACCGTTTCAGCATCGACCGTCTCTGCCTGCGAGAACGGCGCAACCAGCAGCTGTCGCACGACAACGTGTTTCATTCGGTGCTCGGAATGCTTGACGTCAATACTGCGGTTCTGAATCCGCGCCTCGACCTGTTTCATGCATGCGTCAGGAGCCGCTGATGAAACTGTTCAGCGCGGCCGCTTCGCAGCGGCTGTTGGGTCCGCTCGCGATCCGCAGAGCGATCGCGGTGCTCGCCGTCGGAGCATTGCTCATCTTCCTGCTGGGGCGGTACTCGGACCTTGACCTGATATTGGCGGATGCCGTGTTCGATTTTTCCAACGGCGCCTTCCCTTTGAAACATGCATGGCTGACCGATACGTTCAACCACGTGATCCTGAAATGGCTCCTGATGCTGGCAGCCCTCGGATTCATCGGATCTGCGATCGTCGATGCTGTCCGCCCTTTCGCCGCACTCGGCGCCCTCGACCGCCTGCGCCTGCGCATCGTCGCCCTGGCGGCGGTGTTGGTGCCGCTAGTGATCAGTTCGCTGAAACAAGCCAGCTCCTCGCACTGCCCTTGGGACCTTGCGCGCTACGGCGGCGATCAGCCCTACGTGCGCATCTTTGAGGCCTTGCCCGTCGGCGCACTCCCAGGACATTGCTTGCCTGCCGGGCACGCATCGAGTGCATTGTGGCTACTGGCGCTGGCAGTCTACTGGCTTCCGGACCGCCCTCGCACCGCACGGCTGGCCGCAGTCGCCGGCATAGTGTTTGCTGGGATCGTGGGCGTCATGCAGCAGCTCCGGGGCGCGCACTTCCTGACGCACACGCTCTGGTCGATCTGGATCGCATCGGCGATAGTGCTGGCCACTACCGTCTTCATGCAAGCGACGAGCGGCACGTCAGGCGTGAAGCGGGCGCCGGGTGGGACCATGGACACCGAGGCGCCGGAAAGTGAGCTTTCCGAAGCGGCCTGACGACACCGAGGCGCCGGAAAGTGAGCTTTCCGAAGCGGCCTGACGCTTTCGCCCTTTCATAACAGTCTTACAGTCTTACAAGTAGGTATTCATGCTACACAACGAGCAGCAAATCAGCGAATTCAAAAGCAAGAGCGGACTGGCCCGCATCATGAAGGCGTCCGTGTATTCGGTCCAGGGCCTGAAACACGCATGGCGCTCCGAGCACGCGTTCCGACAAGAGCTCATGGTATCGATCCCGGCCATGTGCGTGGCGGCACTTCTTCCTGTTCCGATTCTCCAAAAATTGGCACTGGTGTTCGTGCTCGCGTTCGTGCTGGTCGTCGAGTTGCTCAACTCCGCAATCGAGGCCGTGGTCGATCGCATCTCGCTGGAGCGGCATCCCTTGTCCAAGAACGCAAAGGATCTGGGGAGCGCCGCCGTGTTCGTGAGCGTGATCGTGGCTGCCTTGACCTGGGCTGCCATCCTGGCGCCGGTCATCCTGGGCTAGGCGACTTCCATTTGTTGCCCAGCACTGATGCGCGACCGGCCAGGTCCAGTGTGACGCCGAGGCCGTAAGCGCAATTCGGGTACTGCGATATCTTACGTTTCGCTGGCGAGCATTTAACGTCTTCTTAACGTTGTGTCAGCTAACTTGAACAGGCAGATTCCCTGCACTTTCTACCTCGCGCCACGTGGTCAAGCCTTGAACAAACATCTCTTCACCAAGCCCGACGACATCTCGGATCAGGACTTCCAGGCGGTGGAGGACGTGGCTCGACATTTGGCAAAGAGGTATCCCCCGGATTGGCTGGAGCGCGACGGCCCAACACTGTACGCCACATCGTTGGCAATTTCGTTTCTGGTTGCGATCCTGGTCAGTCTCGTATGGGGACCATGGTGGAGCTTCGCGATTCCGCTGATCGCACCTGGCGCCATCCTGATCGTATTACCACAATTATTCTTCGGCAGAGATGTTGGCAAGCCGCGCTGGGCGCATCCGTTGGCTGCTCTCGATCTTCAGGATTCTGCCAGGGTCGGCCGTGTCATTAAGTCCCTTCAGAAGATTGGCAACCAGGACTTCGCCGAGATGCAAGTCGTCGTCAGTGGCGACCAGTTCTTCAGGGTATGGCTGCGCATCCGGAACCATACCGGTTGAGCGAAATCGCTGCTCATGCTTGTCGTGTCCATGAAGTCCCCGATTCGGCTTGTTCCATCGTTGGGCCAGCCCGGTCTTCGGGTCCCTCGTCGTGTTGCAGAGACTGAGCGGCAGCATGCCGCGGCAAGGCCACGTAGCACGATCCAGTATCCAATTTAACGTAATCTTAACGTCGCCCTAACGTCTTTATTGCACTGCTTGCTCTAACATCACGCGCCGTGCTTTCCGGCAGGCATTCCATCGTCGAGCTTATCCATGACTGGGCTCTGCCTCTCGAACAGCCCTATCGTCAACCCAGGATAAAGATCAACATATATGGCCGGTGCCGCTTCAGCTAGTACTACGACATTCCAGAATTGTGCAAGGAGGCTCGCACGGTGGACCCGCTGGGCCGGGCCGTACGCGCCGATGGTCCAGATGTTGATCATCGGACTGCCGGTCCTGTCGCTGTCCCGTCTCGCCTTGGTCGCGTGGCAGTGGGAGCGGGTCTCGGCAACCAATATTCCAGTCGCGATCTTTGTCCAGGGCGTGCGGGCAGATCTGATCCTGCTCGGTTACTTCCTCGTCCTGCCGCTGCTGCTGGCGCCGCTGCTGGCGTACCGGCGCCTCGTCCGGCCATGGAAGATCGTCACCGTTTCGTGGACGGCGGCTGCTCTGGTGCTGGTCGTGTTCATGGAGCTGTCTTCGCCGCAGTTCATCGCGCAGTTCGATGTCAGGCCGAACCGTCTCTTCGTCGAGTATCTTTCGTATCCAAAGGAAGTCTTCGCCACGCTCTGGAACGGCTTCAGATTCGCCCTGCTTGCCGGCGTCGGCCTGACGCTCGTCCTCAGTGTGGCCGTTTTCATGCTGCTGAAACGCGCGTCAGCCGATGTCGGGATGTGGCCGGCCAGGAAAATGTTGCTTGCCTGGCCCCTGATCTGTGTAGTGCTCGTCATGCAGATCCGCTCCACTACCGGACACCGCCCAGCCAATCCGGCGCTGTTCGCATTGACTGGCGATGCGATGGTCAACTCATTGATCATCAATTCGTCATGGTCGGTTCTGGATGCCATCAACTCCTTACAAAAGGAGGCAGTTTCTTCCGAAATCTACGGCGAGCTGCCGCGCGAACAAATCATCGGTGAGGTCAGGAATGCGGCCTGGTTGCGCGATCTGGAATTCGGCAACAAGGAGCTTCCGACCCTGCATCCGCAGGTTGCGGCAATCCAGCGTCCGAAGCCTCTCAACCTGGTGATCGTGCTCGAGGAGAGCCTCGGCGCGACCTTCGTCGAGTCGCTCGGCGGCCTGCCAGTGACACCGGAACTCGAGAAGCTGAAAGGAGAAGGATGGTGGTTCGAGCAGCTCTATGCCACCGGCACCCGTTCGGTTCGTGGCATCGAAGCTGTCGTGGCCGGCTTCCCGCCGACGCCGGCACGCAGCGTCGTCAAGCTCTCGCTTGCCCAGCAAAACTTCTACACGCTGGCCGCAGGTTTGGGCCAGAAGGGATACCAGACGGAGTTCGTGTACGGCGGCGAGGCGCATTTCGACAATATGCGCAGCTTTTTTACCGGGAACGGGTTTCAGCGCGTCGTCGATATCCGGGAAATGCGGCCTGCATTCACGGGAAGCTGGGGAGCGTCGGATGAGGATCTGTTCGACAAGTCGCTGGAGCGCCTGGCGACGTTGCACGCCTCGGGAAAGCCCTTTTTCAGCCTGATCTTCACTTCGTCGAACCATGAACCGTTCGAGTTCCCCGACGGGAAAATCGCACTGCATGATGCGCCCAAGCAGACGGTGAACAATGCCGTCAAGTATGCGGACTTCGCTCTCGGCAAGTTCATCCGCGCAGCGAAGCAGCAGGCGTATTGGAAGGATACGGTGTTCCTCATCGTGGCCGACCATGACAACCGGGTTTATGGCAACAGCCTGGTACCGATCAAGAAATTCCATATCCCAGGATTGATCCTTGGTGCGGACATCGAGCCAAAGCGGATCAAGACGATTGCCAGCCAAATCGATCTCGGTCCGACGCTACTGTCACTACTCGGCGTTTCCAGTGCACATCCGATGATTGGCCGCGACCTGGTACGGGACAGCTCGGCGCCTGGGCGCGCGCTCATCCAGTTCAATAATTACTTTGCATGGCTCGAAGACGCATCAGCCACTATTCTCCGCCCCGGCCAGCCGCCCTTGCTGGGGAAATATGATACGACAAGCGGAGTATTGGATTTGAGTACCGCCGAACCCGATGAGGCCCAGGTCAGAAAAGCCAAGGCGCACGTCATGATGCCGTCGCTGCTCTACCGGGAACAACGCTACCGGCTGGCGCGATGAAACGAGGCCGGGGCGCGCAACGCACGATGCAATGCACGAAGCTGCACACGATGGTTGAATGGTTCCAGGTGTTGCGCGCCAACGCGCGTGTTTCTGAAGGCGCGCCCGCGCAGCGCCGGAGCAATTTCCTGGCTGGCTGAATAGACGAGAGCAAAGGAAAGTATGGACCGCTGGATCATATACGCATTTTTGTCGATGGCCTTCGCGGGCTTTACCTCCGTGATCGCGAAGCTTGGCCTGACCGGTATCTCGGGAGACCTGGGGCTAGCTGTCAGGACCTGCTTCGTGTTCGTATTCATCCTCGCTTTCGCCGCCATCGTCGTGCCGATTCAGGAACTCCAGGCCCTTAACAAGAGAAACATTTTCTGGCTCGCGGCGTCCGCCGTGACCACGGCGGCGTCCTGGGTGTTCTATTACAAGGCTATTAAACTCGGAGACGTCTCCACCGTCGCGCTGATCGACAAGGGAAGCGTCGTGATCGCGCTGCTCCTGGCATTCTCGGTTTTGGGCGAGGTGGTTACGATGGCCAAGCTGTGCGGGGCCTCACTGATCGTCGCGGGTCTGCTCGTCATTGCACGCGGCTAGCCTTTGCCGGACTCCTGCTTGTGCTCGACCGTGCGGGCGCGCTCGGCAGCGGGTGTGTACTCCACGCATACCGCTTGTTCAGGGTGTAGTAATGTGCTGTGCGTTTCCGCCCACTTCAGCCAAAGTTCGTTTGCCAACGCCAAGCTGCTCCAGTCGGACCGGAAGGGCCTGTCCTGTCGCCAGCGCCGCCCGTGATGTTCTGGTGATTGTTAATATTCGTCGAGCCGCCGCTTTTCGGGCCACTTGGGGCGAGCGATAGGGCCTGCATCCGCTTGAGCAGGCCTTGCGTGGTCTTGCCGATATAGGTGAGGTCGTCATTCGCAGTGAAGGCCTACAGCAGTTCCTGGCCCCCCGGATGCGGATGGCCAGATTCAGGCACAGTATGTCGTTGGCCAAGGACCAGTGACCGGCAGGACGAAACCCGGCGGCGCGAATTCGGTCGAGAGCGGAAAGCACGGACACTCCTGTGAGAAAAACACAACTATTGCTCGGTCGCATTTTTCACAAACGTCCGCCATTGGACGCTGGCTGCCGTCTTGATCTGCTGGACGCCCAGATCGGTGCCTCTAGTCGATGAGCGCTTTATAAGCGCTCAGTCTTGTTCAAGAGTTTATTATTTGGCAGGGTAAAACTTTGCTTGTCGCGCATCCCGTTCAAGGAATTACACCCGGTGACGTGCCCAGCTGTCGTTGGTAAGTCTTTGTTTTCGTTAGCATGGTATTCAAGACTTTATTCTGACGTAACAATGATGCCGATCACAGCGGCACCTACCCCATAGAACACTGCCTGCATCCATGGTAGTCCACCAAAGCGCACATATGCCCAGCCAAGTAAGATGACGATGAGAAATGATGGGATAACGAACGCGATGCCGACAAGCGTCGCGCCCAACACCCGGTAGTGCACGTATCCAAGGTAGATCGCGAGCTGCGCAGCCAAGGGTCCCGGTGCAAGCCGGGATAGTGCCAACCCTTCCTTGTAATCAGCCTCGAAAACCCACGTGCGGGACTCGACGAGGTCGCGATGCATGTATCCCACCAGTGCTACTGGGCCACCGAAGCCAAATGCGCCCAAACGCAACTTGTAGACGATCATTTGCCATAGAGTGTAGCTCGACTTAGCCCGTCGTTTGTTGCCTGATCCATGAAATGTCCTGTCGCTCTATGCGCATCAAGTTGTCAATACGGAGGAAGTGAAACATATCTATGCCCAACGTAGTAGAGCCAGCTGATATAATTTTTCGAAATTTGCTTAGTGCTCCCCGTGCGCCGGATCATCCACATCCTCCTGCTGTTTTGCTTGCCCCTGTATGGTTTCGCCATGCAGGGCAGCTTGCCGCCTGTCGCGGACGCGGTCTCGCTCGTCCATGAGCTGGAGCACGATGGGGGCATCCACCACCATCACCACGAGGACGACGGTTCCATTCACTATGACGAATCGGATGAGTCCCTCGATCACGCACACGAACATTCGTCACCTTCACAACCGGTAGGCTTCGGTCTTCCGCGCCTGGTACTTCCTCCTGAGCAGCCAGTGTCCGAACTAGGGCCCTATATCGCCCAAGCGGTTCCTGAACCGTTCCTCGACGGACCACACAGGCCCCCTGCTTTCTCCCTCGGCCACACTGCCGGGGGATCGCTGCACGCATAATCGAAAGATGCAGGCGCAACGCAGGTTGCGCTGACGTGCTCGCCCTCGGTGATTTTTGAATGTCACTTGATGGAGAACACATGCGCACCTGTCGCCTGTCCCTTTACCTTATCGGCGCAGCCCTCGTCCTGCCCTATCAGGTCGTAGCAGCACCGGCCGCAGCCGGCACCACATTAAAGCAAGCTGTCGCGAACGCATGGCAACGCGCGCCTGCCGCCCGCACGCTGGACGCCCGCCAGGCCGAAGCCTCAGCGGCGCGCGACATCGCCCGCGCCTGGACTGCGTCGAGCCCGATGCTTGGCTTGTCACAGCGTGCCGATCAGGGCTCATCTGAGCGCGACCAGCGAGAATCAGAGATTTCGGTATCGTCCTCGTTCTTCCTGCCCAGCCAGAAGAGCGCGCGCGAAGCGCTGGCCATGCGCAGCACCCAAGAGGTCGCCGCCCACATTGGCGCTACGCGCCTGGCTGTTGCCGGCGTAGTACGCAATCGCATGTGGGAGGCGGCAGCCGCCCAGGTCAGGCTCGCGGAGAAGCAGGACCACCTGGAGCATCTCAAGGGACTCCTTGATGAGGTACAACAACGCGTCAAGGCCGGCGACCTGGCACGCAGCGACGGGCTGCTCGCCGAACAGGAAGTCCTGGCAGCCCGGATCGATGTCACGGAGGCCCGCACTGCGGCTCTCGAAGCGCTGGCACGCTATCGCGTCCTCACCGGCCTGTCCAACCTGCCTCCGCTCGAACCCGAACCGCTCTCCGAAGGCAAGGCCCTTGCCAATCCACGCGTGGCGGCCGCGCAGGCTTCCGAACAACGGGCGCGGGCAGCACTACGCCTGGCCGCGGCATCCCGCTCGGCGCCGCCGACCATTGCCTTGTCGGTTCGCCGGGAAGACGAAAGGCTGCTGCGGGAGCCGGTCAACAGCATCGGCGTAGGCCTGCAGATCCCGATCGGCACCGCCGCACGCAATCGTACTGTGGAAGCCCAGGCCCAAACCGTCATCGCAACGGCCGCCGCGGAGGCGGCAGAGGTCCGGGCCAATGCCGAGGCCGATATCGAGATCGCGAAGGAACGGCTTGCGAATGCACGTGCTGCGCTGGAGACCGCTACCGCACGCGCAACCGCCCTGCACGAACACACTGCGCTGTTCGAAAAGGCGTTTCGCCAGGGTGAAAAGGGTCTTGCCGAACTGCTCCGTTCACGTGCACTCACCCACGAAGCCGACGTCGCGGTCGCCCAACAAAAAGTCGCACTCGGGCTCGCCCATGCCCAACTCAATCAAGCCTTAGGAATCCTTCCATGAAATACCTGCACCTGTTGTTTGCCGCGATGCTCGTCATGTCGCCGGCATTCGCAAGCCCCGGGGCCCACGGCCCCAATGGCGAACACCTCGACGGCCAGGCGGCTGCCACCGGCACTGCCTCGTCCGTCCCCCGCGTCGAGACCTTCACCGAAGCTTTCGAACTGCTCGGGCATCTTTCCGGCGGCGAGCTGTCGATCATGATCGACCGCTACGAAACGAACGAGCCGGTACTGGGTGGCGTCCTCGAGGTCCAGTACAAGGACCTCAAGGCGAAGGCCAAATTCCATGCCGACCTCGGTGATTACGCAGTCGACGATCCGAAGTTTCTTGCCGCAATCTCGAAGCCAGGTACCCATGCACTGCTGTTTACGCTGATCGCAGGCGAGGAAAGCGATCTGCTCGAAGGCACGCTGACGGTTACCGAAGCTCTTGATGACCACGGACACGAGCACGGTTTCAACCGTCGCTGGCTGCTGGCCGCGGCCGCGGCGCTTGTCCTGGCTGCTGCCGCAATTTTCGTTATACGGCGCCGGCGCCAACGCGAAGGAAATCTAATATGAAAATGACACAACGCCTTGTCGCTGGCCTCATCGCCGGCTTATTTGCAAGTTCCCTGCTGGCGTCGCCCGGCGCGCACGGACCAAACGGCGAGCACCTGGACGGCCAAGCCACTGCCACTGTCGGCGGCCTGGCGCGCCTGCCCGATGGCAGCGTCAACGTACCAAAACTGGCGCAGCGCCGCATGGGTGTGCGCACGCTGATGGTCAAGGAAGGAGAATTTGCTCGCACCGTGCCATTGAACGGCCGCGCGAGCATCGACCCGAACGCGGGTGGGCGAGTGCAGGCACCCTTCGCCGGCCAGATCTCGCCGGGACCAAACGGCCTGCCTGTTGCCGGCGAACGCGTCGTCAAGGATCAGGTGCTGGCACGCCTGCGCCCGACAGGCGCCGCCATCGAGCGGGGCAATCAGGCTGCCCAGTTGGCTGAGCTTCGAGCCAACCGGGCCCTGCTGACAAAACGGGTAGAACGTCTGAAGTCGCTCGAAGGCGTGGTGGCCGCGAAGGAAATCGAAGCTGCCCAGGCTGAACTGACTGCCACCATTGGCCAGGAACGCGCTGTCACGGGCTCAATCAACGGCGTCGAGGCGATCGTTGCCCCTGCCAGCGGCATCATTGCCAGCGCATCGGTACTGAACGGCCAGATCGTCGAGTCGCGCGACGTGCTGTTCGAGATCGTGGATCCGCAACGCATGGTCATCGAGGCCTTGTCGTCCGACGCGGCTATCGCTCGCAAGATCAGCGCTGCCACCCTTGTGAACGTGCCGGATGTCGAGCTGACCCTGCTGGGCGGCGCGCGTACCCTGCGCGATGGCGCCGTGCCGATCAACTTCCGTGCACGCAGCGCGACCCTCGACCTGGCAGTTGGCCAGCCGGTAACGGTCCTGGCCAAGCTCGACACTAAGGTCAAGGGCATTGCCTTGCCGGCCGCAGCGCTCGCCCGCAACCCTGCCAATGAAACGGTGGTCTGGATCAAGTCCGGCGCCCAGCGCTTCATTGCCTTGCCCGTGGAGGCAACCCCGCTGGATGCTCGCACCGTGATCGTCACCAAGGGGCTCAGCCCAGACAACAGGGTGGTCGTTGTCGGAACGTCCCTGATCAACCAGATCAGGTGACCATCCATGTTTAATTCGATAGTTCGCTTTAGCCTGCGCAACCGCCTGTTCGTCCTGGCGGCGGCGCTGATGCTGATGGTCTATGGCGCCATGACCGCATGGCGTACCCCGGTGGATGTTTTCCCTGACCTGAACAAGCCGGTCGTGACCGTGTTGACCGAAGCCGGCGGCATGGCTCCGGAAGAGGTCGAGCAGCTGGTGTCCTTCCCGATCGAGACTTCGCTCAACGGCATGCCGGGCGTCACCCGCGTGCGTTCGGTGTCGGGCGTCGGCCTGTCAATCGTGTATGCAGAGTTCGATTGGGGCACCGACATCTACCGCAACCGCCAGCTCGTCTCCGAGCGCATCACGCTGGTCAAGGAACAGCTGCCCGGGAACATCTCGCCATTGATGGGGCCGGTCTCCTCGATCATGGGCGAGATCATGCTGATCGCACTGCCGATCGATGTCGCGAAAACCGACCCGATGAAGGCGCGCGAGTATGCCGATTTCGTATTGCGGCCGCGCTTGCTCTCGATCCCGGGGGTGTCGCAGGTCATTCCGATCGGCGGCGAAGTTCGCCAGTTGCGCGTCGAGCCGGATACGGCGCGCATGGCGCAATTTAATGTGTCCTTGGAACAGGTGACGACGGCGCTGCGCGGCTTTGCGTCCAACACCAGCGGCGGCTTCGTGGACCTGAACAACCGCGAATATCTGATCCGTAACCTCGGCCGTACCAACCGCCTGGACGACGTCAAGGGCCTGGCGATTACCTACCGCAACGGCACGCCAGTCCTGCTTGAGCAGGTCGCCAGCGTGAGCTATGCGCCTGCCTTCAAGCGCGGTGACGCCGGCCTGAACAGTAAACCAGCGGTGATCGTCAGCGTGCAAAAGCAGCCCGCCGGCGACACCGTGCGCCTGACGCACGACATCGAAACCGCCCTGGCGGAGCTAAAGCAGGGCCTCCCGGTCGGCATCTCGCAGCCAGTGGTGTTGTTCCGGCAGGCCAACTTCATCGACGCTTCCATCGGCAACGTCGTTGAGGCACTGCGCGACGGTGCAATCCTGGTCGCCATTATCCTGTTTGCCTTCCTGCTCAGCGCCCGTACGACCCTGATCTCACTGATCGCCATTCCGCTGTCGCTTGCGGTGACGGCACTTGCCTTTCACCTGCTTGGACAGTCGATCAACGTGATGACGTTGGGCGGGCTCGCCATCGCAATCGGCGAACTGGTCGACGATGCGGTGGTGGACGTCGAGAACATCGTGCGCAGGCTCAAGCAGCGCGGCGAAGCCGGCCAGTCGGTGCTGGAAACCATCTGGCACGCCTCGGTCGAGGTACGCTCGGGCATTGTCTACGCCACCGTGATCGTCGTGCTCGTGTTCGTGCCGCTGTTCGCCTTGCCAGGTATCGAAGGCCGGCTGTTCGCGCCGCTGGGCATTGCTTACATTGCCTCGATCCTGGCATCGATGCTGGTGTCGATGACCGTGACGCCTGCACTGGCCTACTACCTGCTGCCGAAGATGAAGCGTCTGCACCGCGGCGATAGCTCGATCGTGCGGCGCATGAAAGCATGGGATACGGCCGCGTTGAACTGGTCGTTCTCGCGCATCCGCATGATGATGGCGGTGGCTCTGATTGCAGTGATCGCCGCGGCGGCATCGGTACCGTTCTTCCCGCGCGCATTCCTGCCGGCGTTCAACGAAGGCTCGCTGGTCATGGGCATGACCTTCACGCCGGGTACGTCGTTGACAGAGGCGAACCGCATGGGCTCCCTTGCCGAGACCCTGATCGCGCAGGTGCCGGAGGTGACCAAGGTCGGGCGCCGTACCGGGCGTGCCGAACTGGATGAGCACGCCGAGGGCGTGCACTCGGCAGAAATCGATGTCGATCTGGAACCGTCCGAGCGCTCGCGCGAAGAAATCATGGCGAGCATCCGCAACCAGCTGTCGGTGATTCCCGCCTCGGTCGCGATTGGACAGCCGATCTCGCACCGGCTCGACCACCTGCTTTCCGGCGTGCGCGCCCAGATCGCCCTGAAGATCTACGGCGACGACATCGACACGCTGCGCGGCCTGGCGGACGGCTTGCAGGGCCGCCTGCGTGCGGTACCGGGCCTGGTTGACCTGTCAGTGGAGCGGCAGGTTTTGATCCCGCAGATCAAGGTGCGGATCGATTACCGCAAGGCCGCGCAATACGGCCTGGCGGCGGGTGATGTGCTGCAGGCGCTACAGGCACTGGCCGAAGGCACGCGCGTCACCCAGGTCATCGACGGGCAACGCCGTTTCGACCTGGTCGTGCGCCTGGCCGACGTTGATCGCTCGCCGCAGGACCTGGCGCAGGTGATGCTTACCAGCCCGGCAGGGCAGATTCCACTTTCGAGCGTCGCCATCGTCGAAGAAGGCGACGGCCCGAACCAGATCGGCCGCGAAAACGGGCGCCGGCGGATTGTCGTGTACGCAAATACGGACGGTTCCGACATGTCGCGCATTATCGACGACGTACACAAGACGGTTGCCGCCAGCCGGCTCCCGGGCGGCTACTTCGTCAGTGTCGAAGGCCAGTTCCAGGCGCAGGAACAGGCGCAGCAGCTGATCGTCGGTCTGTCGCTAGCTTCTCTCGTGCTGATCTTCCTTGTGCTCTATTCGCGCTATCGCTCGTCGACTCTGGCACTCGTCATCATGGGCAATATCCCGTTCGCCCTGGTGGGCAGCGTGGTCGCCATGTGGATTGCCGGGGTGTCGCTGTCGGTCGCGTCGATGGTCGGCTTCATCACGCTGGCCGGCATCGCAACCCGCAACGGCATCCTGAAGGTGAGCCATTACATCAACCTCTGCAAGTTCGAGGGCGAGACCTTCGGCTGGCCGATGATCGTGCGCGGGTCGATCGAACGCCTGACGCCGGTCCTGATGACGGCGCTCGTCGCGGCCTTCGCACTGACACCGTTGCTGCTGGCGGCGGATGCGCCAGGCAAGGAGATCCTGCACCCGGTCGCAGTCGTGATCTTCGGCGGCCTGATCAGTTCCACCCTGCTCGATTCCCTCCTCACGCCGCTCATCTTCTGGAAGGTTGGCCGCCGCCCGCTAGAGCGGTTGCTGGCGGAAAAAGGAGGCGACACATATTGATTCACAAGGGCCAAGTGGCGGCGCCCATTCTTAGCCGCCACAGTTTTTTGGAGCATAAAATGAAAAAGTTGTTTGCAGTAGCGGCCCTCGCGGCCAGTGTTGTCCTGTCGGGTAACGTCCTCGCGCACGGCGCCAAGTCCAAGCATGGTGGCATCGTACAGAGCGCGGGCGACCTGGCATTCGAACTCGTCACCAACGACGGCGGCACTACGATTTATGTCGACGACCACGGCAAGGACCTGCCGACCGCAGGCGCAACCGGTACCCTGACTGTGTTGAAAGGCACGGAAAAGACGGAACTGCCGCTCGAGGCAGGCGCGAACAACACGCTGGTCGTGAAGGGCGACGCCAAACTTCCGCCAGGCAGCAAGGCAGTCGCCGCCATCACGTTTGCGGACAAGAAGGCTGTCAGCGTCCGTTTCTCCATCAAGTAATCGCCACTCCGGTGGCCGTTCCAACGGCCACCGGCACATGGTGTCGATGAAGTCCCCAGCAGAACGAAACTAAAGGATAGATGATGAAGTGGCTCATCACGAAATACCTGATCACTGCAGCGGTTGTCGTACTGGTCTCTGAGGCCGCAAAGCGAAGTGATCGCTTCGGCGGGTTCGTCGCAGCCCTTCCGATGATCACACTGCTCACCCTGGTATGGCTGCATATCGAAAACCAGCCCGAGGCCAAACTCGCGAATCACGCGTGGTACACGTTCTGGTATGTGGTGCCGACTCTGCCGATGTTCCTGGTGTTTCCGTGGCTGCTGCAGCGTTTCGGATTCTGGTGGACTCTGGGTTCCTGCGCGCTGATCACGATGGCTTGCTTTGGAGCGTTTGCACTTGTAGTAAAACGGTTTGGAGTCACTCTTCTTTAAGGCCAGGCATTGGGATGCGCCTTGGGTTGGTCGGGACGACAAAGCTGGGCTAGAAGTGCTCTACTCAACTATCCTAAGAAATTGGCTTTTGGTACACTACGGTCAGCAGTCAGCCGGTCGACTATGGTCTCTTTTAATCCAGGTTTAGAGGTCTTCATTTGAGAGTGCCCGATATCGAATTGACTGAACGCGAGAGCGAGCTTTTGTCCGAAATCGCGTTCCGCTACACATCTCATGATGAACTCCGTGCGTCTCTTACGCCGATGGCGGCCTTAACGGCGTCCTTATTGGAACGTGGCGCGATTCCTGAAGTTCGCCTTTTATACTTCACCGATCCTGAGCGAAATCCAGGGGGACGAGGAAAATCCCGTCAACAGATTTTCGAAAGGAATGGCACCTCTGAAGCAGAGATCTCTGCGCATCCGCATTTTCTGAAGTATCTCAAATACTTCATTTATGGCCCCGACCTTCCGCTGAGCATTGTTGCGAAATTCAAGGAGACCATGTCGTTCTCTGGGTATTTGACAGCTGGGGACATCAACGACCTGGTTCCTGCTGCGCGTGCCGCTGTGCGATCAGCTCGGCTTAGTCCGCACGAAGCTGCGGAAGAGTTTCACAAGTGAGCGCTTGAGTGCCAGGCGATGCCCTCTAGTGCCGAGAGTATTCGGAAGTCTATCCTTGCTATCCGGTAGTCACTCTTAAGAAAAACACCGATGCTCATGCTTCGTCTTGAGGAGCCTTGCGAAATCGACTAACAACTTTGAAACAAAATAGCGTGTATCTCGACAACTCCGCGAGTACAGAAGCGTAAGGAGCCAAGGCCGTTCCAAGCCAGTTCGGCTTCTCAGCCCCTAAACACTCGTGAAAGATCGCCAAGGTCTCACATCATGTGGCTTTTTTCCTCTGAATAGGCACACCGACATGATCAGCCGCCCTTCGGTTTAGAAGGGCCGCTCATGGTTTAGACGCTACGCTACCGCTATTTTCTCTGCCTTACGATGCACCTGGTAGTACATCAGGGGTAGTAGCAACAGGGTAAGTGCAGTCGATGATAGGACACCGCCAATAACGACTGTTGCTAATGGGCGTTGGACTTCGGCACCAGTACCAGTTGCGATGGCCATCGGCACGAACCCAAGCGATGCAACGAGCGCCGTCATCAGGACGGGCCGCAACCTCGTCAATGCGCCTTCGTACACAGCGTCAAGCAGGGTACTTCCTTCATCGCGTAGGTTCCGGATAAAGGAAATCATCACCAGGCCGTTCAGCACCGCCACGCCCGACAGTGCAATGAAACCTACTGCTGCAGAAATCGACATCGGGATGTCTCGCAGCCAGAGCGCGAAAATGCCTCCTGTCAGTGCGAATGGAATGCCTGTGAAGACCAGCAGGCCATCCTTCACGTTGTTGAACATGACAAACAGCAGGGCGAAAACCAGGATGAGTGACGCCGGTATCACAACCTGCAGCCGCTTGGCCGCGGCCTGCAGGTTCTCGAACTGCCCGCCCCACGTGGTCCAGTAACCGGTCGGCACCTTGACATCGGTCTGGATACGTTGCTGCGCGTCGGCGACGAACGAACCGATGTCACGTCCACGCACGTTGGCCGTGACGACAACGCGACGCTTGCCCTGCTCCCGGCTCATCTGGTTCGGGCCTGGCGCCATGTCGAATGAAGCGATCTCACCGAGCGTAATGAAGTGCTGTGCACCTTCCACACCCTGGGCCGGCAGCGGGATCGGTAGCCGCTTCAAAGCGTCGATATCGCTACGCACCGCCTCCGGCAGCCGCACCACGATGTCGAAACGCCGGTCCCCCTCGAACAGCGTGCCTGCCTCGCGGCCGGCCGTTGCCGTCGCGATCGTTTCCTGGACGTCGGCAATGTTCAGGCCCATCCGCGCAGCGCGCTCCCGGTCGACCTGGATCTGAAGCATCGGAAGGCCGGTGGTCTGCTCGACTGCGACTTCGCTGGCACCCGGCACTTTCTCGAGCACTTCACCGAGACGGGCAGCGGTCGCGTTGAGGGTGTCAAGATCGTCCCCGAATACCTTCACCGCAACGTCACTGCGCACGCCAGAGATCAGCTCGTTGACCCTGAGCTGGATCGGCTGGCTGAACTCGTAGCTGTTGCCCGGCAAGGTTTCGACGGTTTCTTGAACTGCTGCCAGCAACTCGTCGCGCGTCTTTTTCGGCTTGGGCCATTCGGTCTCGGGTTTCAACATGATGTAGCCGTCCGCGACACTCGGCGGCATGGGGTCGGACGCGACCTCCGCGGTTCCGATCCTGGCGAATACTCGCGCGATTTCCGGGAACTTCTTGATCAGGGTGGTTTCGATCTGCTGCTGCATCTTGACCGACTGCGTCAGGCTCGTCCCCGGCACGCGCACCGTCAGGACAGCGAAGTCACCCTCGTTCATGTTGGGCACGAACTCGGTTCCCAGCCTGGTTGCAAGCAGCACCGAAAGGGCGAGCATGATGCCGGCGAAGGCCAGGGCGACCGGCTTGTTCGCCATGACATACCGCAGGGCCGGCTCGTAGTAGCGCCGCGCCGTGTGCATCAGGCGGCTTTCCTTCTCCTCGACGTGCTTGTTCATGAACAGGGCGACGGCTGCCGGAACGAAGGTGACCGACAGGATCATCGCACCCAACAGGGCGATGACCACCGTGAACGCCATCGGATGGAACATCTTCCCCTCTACCCCCGTGAGAACAAAGATCGGGAGATAGACGATCATGATGATCAGCTGGCCAAACAGCAGCGGACGTTTAGCTTCCTGCGCGGCGAGGAAGACTTCCTCGAGACGTTCCTGCAGGGTCAGGGTGCGGCCGTGGTGCGTTTGGGCGTGAGCGAGGCGCCGCACGCAGTTCTCGACGATGACGACCGCGCCGTCGACGATGATGCCGAAGTCGAGCGCACCCAGGCTGAGCAGGTTTGCGCTGACCTTGTTGCCCACCATGCCTGAGAAGGTGAACAGCATCGAGAGCGGAATGACCATCGCTGTCAGCAGCGCCGCCCGGATATTTCCAAGGAAGACGAACAGCACCGCAATCACCAGCACGGCGCCTTCGAGCAGGTTCTTCTTGACCGTGTTGATTGCCTTTTCGACCAGCACGGTGCGGTCGTACACCGTCGCCGCCTTGACGCCGGGCGGCAGCGTGCGATTGATCTCGGCCATCTTCTTGTCGACCGCGGTCGATACCGCCCGGCTGTTCTCGCCGATCAGCATGAAGACCGTTCCCAGCACGACTTCCTGCCCGTTCTCGGTGGCGGCGCCGGTGCGCAGCTCGCGGCCGATCGACACCTCAGCCACGTCGCGCACCCGTACTGGCGTGCCCTTGATATTCGACACGACGATGTTTCCGATGTCGGCGATCGATCCCACTTGACCAGGCGCGCGGATCAGGTACTGCTCCCCTGCCCGCTCGATATAGCCGGCGCCGACGTTGCTGTTGTTGCGTTCCAGCGCAGTGACGACATCCGCAAGGCTCAAGCCGTACGAGGACAGGATGTTGGGATTAGGCGCAACCAGGAACTCCTTGTTGAAGCCCCCGATGGAGTTGATCTCCGTGACACCGGGCACATTGCGCAGCTGCGGTTTGATGATCCAGTCCTGGACTTCGCGCAGGTCGGTTGGCGTATAGGGCGAGCCATCCGGCTTCTTCGCGCCTGGGACGGTCTCGACAGTCCAGGAATAGATTTCGCTTAGGCCCGTGGCAATCGGCCCCATTTCCGGCACGGCGCCGCTTGGAAGGTCTTCACGCGCGTCCTGCAGCCGCTGGCTGACCAGCTGGCGGGCGAAATGGATGTCGGTGCCGTCCTTGAAGACGACGGTTACCTGCGACAGGCCATAGCGCGACAGCGAACGGAACGACTCGAGTTGCGGCAATCCGGACATGAGCGACTCGATCGGGAAGGTGATGCGCTGCTCGGTCTCTAGCGGAGAAAACCCCGGCACGGCCGTATTGATCTGTACCTGGACGTTGGTCACGTCCGGTACGGCATCGATGGGCAGCCGCTGGTAGTTGTAGATACCGGCCACTGCCATGGCCAGGACGAGGAACATGACGATCCAGCGGTGCTCGATGGAAGCACGAATAATTCGATTAAACATGGTCATTGGTCCCCGTTCAATGCTCGTGCTCGGCATCGCCCTTGGCTCCCTCGGCCTTGATGGCAAAGCTGCCGGCGCCGGCGTACGCTTCGCCGGCCTTCATGCCGCTTACGATCTCGACCAGGCGCCCGTCCGAGCGGCCGACCGACACGGGCTGGGCCATGAAGCCCTTGCCAACGCGCTTGAACACGACCTGGCGTCCCTCGACCGTCTGGAGCGCCTCCCGTGTGACAGCCACCGGCACCTCCGCCGAACCGGTGACGATGTCGACGTTCACGAAGAGCCCCGGCCGCCAGGCGGTCTTCGGATTGTCCAAGATGACCCGGGCCTTGGCCGAGCGCGACTCCTGGCCGATCAGGCTGCTAACGAAACTGACCTTGCCTGGCGCCGTCGTGTCGGAGGCGACCGAGCGGATGACCGCTTCGGTACCGACACGAACGATTTCCAGGTCCTTAGCCGGCACGACGACATCCGCCCACACGGTCGACAGGTCCGAAATGGTGAAGATGCGTGTATCGGCGCCGGCGACTTCGCCCAGGGCCACGTGCTTCTCCACGATCGTCCCACCGAACGGTGCGCGCACCTGCAGGCGGTTGCTTGCCCCCGAGCCGCCGCCCTGGCTGCCGAGCGCCGCCAGCTTCTGGAGTGCGCTCTGCAGGGCGATCTCGGCTTCACGCAGCTCGCTTTCTGCCTTGAGGTAGTCCTGGCGAGCGGAGATCTTCTCTTCCCAAAGTGACTTTTCCGATGCGTACACGCTACGTGCGTAGGCGAGGCGCTTCTCGGCCGCAGCCAAGTCGGCACGCTGGTCAGCGATCTCGGCACTGGCGATGACGGCGAGGACATCGCCTTTCCTGACGTTCTGGCCCAGCGTTGCGGCAACCTGTTCCACCGCGCCAGGTGCACGCGCGGTGACGTGGGCGGTGCGATCCTCGTTGAGCGCGATCTGGCCGGGCATTCGGATGAAGGTGTCGAGATGCGCCGCGGCTGCGGTTTGCATCGTGATGCCGGCGAGCTTGATCTGGTCGTCGGTGAAGCGGATCAGACCTTCGCCTTCGCGCTTTTCGCCGTGCTCGTCACCGTGCGTTTCGCCGGCATGTTCGTCGCCTTTGCCCTCTTTGGCGGCCCCGACTTCTTCCTTATGCTCGTCCTTTTCGACATGCTCGGCGGCTTCGCTGTGCCCGGCCTGTTCTATGCCGCCACTGCGGCCCTTGAACAGGACGAACCCGCTGAATGCGATGGCCAGGACCACCATGATCGCAACGATCTTCAACTGATTTTTCTTCATTGTTACTCCTGTGCCTGGGTGGTACCGGTGAGCGGGCCTGTCGTGCCGACGAGCCGATCGATGTCGGCCGATGCCCGGTAGCTCTCCGCCACCGCCAGCAGATATTGGTTTTTCGATTGGAACAGGGTGCGCTGCGCGTCGAGCACTTCCAGGAAACTGAACTTGCCCAACTCGAAGCCACGGCTGGCGGCCTGGTAGGTGCTCTCGGCCCCGGGCAGCACGTCCGTCGCGATCACGGCCACCTCTTCGAGGGCTGCGGACAGGCGGGCATAGGCGTCGACCAGCTCGGTGCGCAGGCGTAGCGACTCGGCGTCCAGCTCGTCGCGGGCCTTGTCGGTGCGGCGCAGGGACTCGAGCAGGCTGCCCTGGTTACGGTTGAACAATGGCAGGGGGACCGACAGCCCGACCACAGTCTGCCTGCGGCCATCCTCGCGCTTCGTGCCTACGGCGACCGTTACATCCGGCATGCGTCGGGAACGCTCGACGTCGACCGAGGCCTGGCGTTGCTCGACCAGTGCACGAGCACGCGCTACGCCCGGTGCACGCTCCAGTTGTGCGAGCAGCTCATGCAATGCCGCAAGACGCGGCAGCGCGACGGCGCCCGGGTTTGCAATCTCGATATTGCGCGGATCCGCGCCTAGCATTGCCGCGAGCTTTCCCTTGGCACGCACGAGCTCTCGCCTGGCTTGCACGGCCTCGATGCGCACGCTTGCCTGTGCCACCCTGGCCCGGGTCTCCTCGACCGGAGACACCTTACCCGCAAGGACCCGCTTACCTGCCACGTCGGTTGCCTTTGCTGCGATCGACGCAATCTCGCCGGCCAGGCGGCTGCGCTCCATGGCTGCAAGCACCTCGTAGTAGGCCGCGATGGTTTCGCCGCGTACGCGCGCGCGTACGGCGCTGACGTCCAGGGACGCAACATGCTGCTCGCGCTCGGCCGCACGTATGCGTGCGGAACGTTTGCCGCCGAGTTCGAGTGGAATGTTCAGCTGCACCGTCGATGTACGGTCCGGCTCGTCAAAGCCCTCGCGCAGCAGTTCAAGTTCCGGATTGGGAAGCGTCCCTGCCTGCTTCACTGCCCCAGCCTGGGCAGCCACTTCGTTAAGTGCGGCACGGATCTCTGGATGCACGCGTAGCGCACGCTCCACGGCTGCATCGACCGTCAACGAAACTGTCGCGTTGTGCTTCGATTCAGCGGGAGCGGTAGCCCCCAGCTGGGCTTGCGCGAGGGGCGGCACACAGGCCATCCCCGCCATCGCAAGCGATAGGATTGCTTTCTTCATTTGTTTCTCCGAACAAGATCTCTATTCGGCGGACAAATCCGCCGCCTCAGGCGAGTGCTTGCCAGTCGGGCCGGGGAATCAAGTCGGGGATATACGAGACATAGCGGGGACCGTCATAGCGGAGATGGACGGTCGGGCCGAGCTGGGCTAACGCGGAACTTGCGGAAAAAATCGCACTGGTCGGAACGTGGTGGCAATAGTCGCAGTCGGTATCAAGTTGGATCTTCTTTGCATCGTGTTTGCCGTCCTCGTTCGCCTTGTCGTGCTTGTGCACGTGATGGCCGAAGTGCGGAGCAGCCGCTTCCTCATGCGCGCAATAGGCTCCCGCAATCGCCCAGGAGAACTGGAGCGGCAGGAGCACGAGCAGGAGAATCAGGAAGAAGCGTTTCATTGGTTTTTCTGACGCAGCAGCCGCAGGCCGTTGAACACGACAAGCAGGCTCGCGCCCATATCGGCGAACACAGCCATCCACAGTGTAGCCGATCCGGCAATGGCCAGCAGGAGGAACACTACCTTGATTGCCAACGCGGCGAAAATGTTCTGCTTGAGAATGCTGCTTACCTGCTTGCTCAGGCGAATGAACTGAGGGATCTTGCGCAGGTCGTCATCCATCAGTGCGACGTCGGCCGTTTCGATGGCGGTGTCGGTACCGGCCGCGCCCATCGCGAAGCCGATATTTGCCTTGGCCAGCGCGGGGGCATCGTTGATCCCGTCGCCGACCATGCCGACGACCCCGTGCCGGGCGATCTCTTCATTAACTGCCACAAGCTTGTCCTGCGGCAGCAGATTGCCCCGGGCGTCGTCAATGCCAACCTGGCGCGCGATGGTGGCCGCGGTGACTGCGTTGTCGCCCGTGAGCATGACTGTGCGAACGCCAAGCTTGTGGAGCTGGGCGATCGCCTCGCGGCTGGTTTCGCGGATGGTATCAGCCACACCAATGATCAGCAGCGGCGCCGTCTCGTCACATAACACCACTGCGGTCTTGCCCTCGCCTTCGAGCTTCGCGAGCACGGCCTCAGTTACGTCGTTGCAAATGCCAAGCTCCTCCACCAAGCGGTGGTTGCCCAGGTAGTACCACTTGCCGTCGATTTTTCCTTTCGTGCCCCGGCCGGTCAAAGCCTCGAAGTTCGTCGCCGTCGATACAGCAGCGGCGCCTGCCTGATCCGACCAGTGGCGGCTCACCGCGGTCGACACGGGGTGGTCCGAGCGATCGGCAAGCGATGCCGCCAGTTGCAGTGCACTGCCCACGTTCCCTCGCAAGTCGGATACATCGGTCACGACCGGTTTGCCTTGCGTAATGGTGCCGGTCTTGTCTAGGGCCAGTGAACGCACTTTGCCACCCTGTTCAAGATAGACGCCACCCTTAATCAGGATGCCCATCCTGGCTGCAGCGGCAAGGCCGCTGACAACCGTCACCGGGGTCGAAATCACAAGCGCGCAGGGGCAGGCGATCACGAGCAGTACCAGCGCCTTGTAAATCCATGGCATCCACTCTGCTCCCAACATCAGCGGCGGGAAGATCGCGACCGCAAGTGCCAGCGCGAACACGATCGGCGTATAAACCTTCGAGAACTTGTCGACAAAACGCTGGGTAGGTGCGCGGCTTGCTTGCGCCTCTTCGACGGCGCGGATGATGCGCGAAAGCGTCGAATTGCTGTGGGCAGCCGTGACGCGGTATTCGAACGACCCGGTCTCGTTGACTGTGCCGGCGAACACCATGTCACCCACTGCTTTTGAAACCGGAATGCTTTCGCCCGTGATCGAGGCCTGGTTCACTGCAGACTGCCCGGCCGTCACCGTACCGTCCAGGGCAATCCTCTCCCCGGGCCCAATGCGCGCAATGGTGCCGACCGGGACGCCTGCCGCTTCGCGCTCCGCCCAGGCGCCGTCTTTCAGGCGTACCTGCACGGTATCCGGCGTCAGGGCAACCAGCCCCTGGATAGCGTTTCGTGCTCTGTCGAGCGAGCGCGCCTCGATCAGCTCGGCGAGCGCGAACAGGACCATGACCATCGCAGCTTCCGGCCACTGGCCGATTAGCACCGCGCCGGTGACGGCAATCGACATCAAGGCATTGATGTTGAGGTTGCGGTTCTTGAGGGCTATCCAGCCCTTCTTGTAGACGCCCAGGCCAGAAACAGCAATGGCGGTCACTGCCAGGAGAATGACCGGCACCGAATTCTCGACCCCGGTGCTCCATGCGATGACCTCGGCGGCAATCGCCGCAGTCAAGCCGAGCAGAAGGCCGATGAATTGCTTTTTCTGTGTTGGTACCGCGGCCGGCGCGGTGCGTTGGCCCGGCGCGTTTGCGACGGCCATCCCCTCCATGCCAATCGATTTCAGCGCGTCCTCGATCTGAGAAACAGGGCCGCTGTGCCAGACGGCCAGGCGTCGCTGCATCAAATTGAACTCCAGCTTTTTAAGCTGAGATAGGCCGGCGAGCTTGCTGCGAATGAGCGCCTCCTCGGTCGGGCAACACATGTTCTCGATGCTGAACACGGTATGTGCCGCATTGGCCTCGGCGTCGATGCCGCCTTCGACGACCGGTTCCATACCAACGGCCCGAATAGCCGTGATGATAGGAGCCGGATCGGGGAGGCTATGCGAGACCCGCAGTTTCCGCTGGACGAGATTGAAGTCCAGCTGCCCAACGCCCGCCACCCGGCCCAGCGCCTGGCGCAGCAACCCTTCTTCAGTTGGACAGTCCATCTCGGCAATACTCAGTTCGAGTGCGCTTGTGACGACGTCCGGACTGACCAACGCCGACGTTATCTCGGCCGGCTTTGCGCAACAGGCCTTGCTCTGGCAATCCGACATGACATTTCCTCTGCAAACTATGTATAGTCGGTATTGGAAACCCTGTAGCAGGTGCAGGGTCAAGCGTCTAGCAAACGAAACAGGACAATCTCTATGAAAATTGGCGAACTTGCGGAGCGATCCGGCTGCTTGGTGGAGACCATCCGATATTACGAGCGAATCGGTCTTCTCATGCCGCCTGAGCGCGCGATGAATAATTATCGGACATACAACGAGCGGCACAGTGAACGTCTGCTGTTCATACGTCATTGCAGGGCGCTGGACATGACCCTGGACGAAATCCGGACCTTGCTGGACTTTCGGGACGATCCCCAGGTAAGGTGTGTAGGAGTAAACGAACTTCTCGACAAGCATATCGGTCATGTCGTCGAGCGGATTCGAGCGCTTACGGCTCTGGAAGCACAGCTACGTGAGCTTAGGAGCCGTTGTGTAGTCGCTGATACGACACGCTCGTGTGCCATCCTGCATGCCCTCGGTACCGAGCCTGCGCGACATACCGAGAAAAACGTCGCATTGGCATTCCCTCACGAGCTCGGACACTTTCGATAGGTATGTGGGCTACCACCACTCGGGTAGACGCTTTCCCAAAACGTGCTACCAGTAACTCAATCATGCATCTGGCGGCCGGTCAGCCGCACTCGCTACCCAAACAACCCATGGAGGAACCAGCGTGGTTCTGGGTCTTCATCGGCGCTGCTGACCCGCTCCCGATAAATCCAGTACAAGGCGTGTTCTTGGCCTTCCGCAATCCAATAGTCCCTGGCGGCCGTGCCTCCCCACCACCCCGCCTCGACACGTTCTGGGCCAGACACCATCCGCAGCGGCGAGCCATAGAACGGCCTGTGGTTTCGCACGAGCAGCGGGATCGGCTTCACTAGCAGCCAACTCGGCCGTAGAATGCTGCTCAGGTTCGGTGGCAGCTGGTCGGCAATCACCGCCTCTCGTACCTTCTCTTGGATCGGAACCCACGTGTTCGCAACCTCGGGCCGGTAATCCGCCACAGGCTTCACCTGGCGAACCTTATCCTCGCCAAGGCGCGCCACGAGCAGCTCGATCATGCGTATCTGGTCTTCCTCAGTGCCGCCCGGCTCAGGAAAAAGCGACTCAGTGGGAGGCTCCATTAGTTGCAGCTGGGTTGTCTGGAGCACCAACCCGATTACTGGAGCTTCCAGTACCAGTTTTCCAAGTCGCTCTTTCAGCAACCTCACGATGTGATCACTATGCCAGACCGGCTCGGCCAAGAGGATCTCGACTTCGGTCGGCGCACGCGCGACACGGCCGCGTTCGTGTTCAAGCTTGAGCATGATGCCCCTTACTGCAAGCTGCATTGCACACAACCAGCCGATCAGCTGCAGAACCAGACGCTGCGCGCCAGACAGCAGTAGGTCGGCATTTTCGATGCGGTCAAAAAGCTCCATCTTTGCTTTGAAGTTCGTGGGCGCCTCGATCCATTCGAACACCTCAGGAAGGCTGCCGAACGCGCGATCAAGGAGATCGAGCAATGCACGGCCACATCGACGTTGAAGACCAGGCCGCGGCAGCCGTCGCAAGTCACCGATCGTATCGCAGCCAATTCCTTCAAACCAGCTAGCGAAGGGCCTCGCCGCTGGCAAAACTGTGACTGGAAGACGATACAGCGCTCGCTCTGATGACTGTTGCTTTAACATGCGGCCGCCGCCAACGCGCGCAAGCATCCACGCTGCCCGCGCCGTTGGAGCGCAGCTTAACTTCCCAGTAAATCCCAAACCACGAAGGTCCGCGCGAACGCGTCTACATAACGATCGGATACCACCGAACAACCGCAAACTCGCGCCGATATCCAGCAACAGCGTCGACTCGTCCGCCAACGTCACTTGTGGCGTGTATTGAAGCATTGCCATCGCGACGGCCTGTAGTGCAGCTTCTTCCCGGGCAGCGGTGCGTTCATGGATCCGAGCATCCGGTGCCAGCATTAACACACCGCCGCGACGCATCGCGGGCTTGATACCCCCCATGCGCGCGCCGCGCGACATCGTTAGAACCTTCTCTCGCTCAAGGATGACCGTAACGCTGTTACTGGACCAACTCGGCTCGAAGACCTCGAGTGGAAGCTGGGGTAGATATAGTCCGATCCACAGGCGCATGACGATGAACAAAGGAGGGAGACAAGGGTAGGAACAGTGTAGTTTCGCGCTGTGGCCCCCGACGTTTTAGGAAGTCGATCTCAACACCGCCGCGCGCTGGCCGAACCCCGATCCGAAGCGGCGCAGGCGAAGGATCCTGCGCTGCTGCGAGCGGACGGAACAAAAAGAAAAGGCTTTCTCCGTCGGCAGCAGCCAAACTCAAGCGTCGCAGGCTCTCATTTCGAATGTGACCTGGCCAAAACAAAAGAGCGTGACATCCGCCATTTCGGAGAACTTGTTCGGCAGCCCAAAGGGCATCAGCTGTGCGATCAGGCTGTACCCAGGTAACTTGTAATGGATTCAATCCCATTGCAGCCAACGCGATTAAATTTGGGACATGTGGCGGCTGAATCATCATTACCCGACGCTTACCAGCTGCTGCCAGTGCAGGCTGCAGAAGCCTCAGCTCGCCTGTACCAGGCTGACGTAAATGCAGCTCAACTATGCTACTGGTCGGCCATCCCCCTCCCGGTAACTGGGCAGATAAGACAGGATGGCCGGTGTCAACACAACGCGTGCTCGAACGGCCGAGCTGCGAAGCGCGCCATAGCGACGGGTGAATCGACTCCGGCGTCGAATGGATCTTAGGTAACATATCAGCCTCACAATACTGTATGCCCATACAGTATATGATTGATTAGGTTTTAGCAAGGCGTGGACGCGTGTACCTGAAGTGCAGTAGCAAAAATCGTATGAGAAGCATTTGCAGATGTGTCCAATTGGCAACATATGATGCCTCATACAGGACAACTCCCGCGAGCTGCAGGAGGTAGGTCGTAGAGCCTACCGCAGGAAGAAGAACAAGACAGCAATTCCAGCCGTTGAATCGCCGCTGTGCTGGTAGCGCTGGTGCCGGCGCTGATCCCAAGGCCGGGGACCCGCACTGCGGACGACGTCTAGCCTTGCGCGTACGGTATCAGCTTCGGCTTGTGCCACGGCGATGGTAAGGGGCGCCATGCGTCTACGGCGCGGGCGCAATAGTCATATTGTCAAACCATGACGCGGCAATCGTGAATGCTTACAGAATGCCAGTCAAACCTGACAACGTTTGCAAGGTCAACTACGCGCTCTGCCCGCGCGGCAGTGATCGTTGCGCTCATTCGCTATGCTGCGGCCCGTTGCTCGCCGATGGGCAAACCCTTCCAGCGCGCCCTGGCAAGCAGCATGCTGGCCTTCTTCAGCCAGCCGCTGTCGGCCTGAGCGGCTTTAGTCAGCGTTGCTAGCTGCGACAGCAATTGAGTGCCTGCGGTGTTTTCAGTGCCGCTTCAGCAGGCCAACCACTATCTCCACAGCAAAAAACACTCCAATTGGAACTCTACACTTTCTAAATTCCGCGTACCTATAAAACTATTATTGCAAAATAACAGCTTTACTGAAGGGTAAGTCCGAATTTTGTTCACCAACTACGCAACAAACTATTCCATTCTCGTGAAATGAATTGCATCTGCTCGGTAAACATAGTTATATTTATTGATACTTACAAAACACGGCAGGCCATGACCCAAAGCAATTCCCAAGCAAAGTTTTCTTGATGAATCATTTGCCAGTTATCCATTACTGAGCGACTCAAAGGTTTTGTGAAGAGTTGTCAGCAAACGCAGAGCAGCCAAGGAGTCGAAAATGGCTAAAAAGCGATACACACGAAATGAATCAGATATCCAGAAATTGTTAAGTCAAGGACGCGGCCAAGGAGTTGGGGGGAAGTATTCCCCATATCTTTTCGTACGGGACGTTCCAAGTCGTGGCCGGTCACATCGAATATACAGCAAACTAAACGGCCGGGTACTTCACTTACTCTCTGATATTGAATACGCGCACTGCTTAACATTCGATATGGATGAGACAGTCATCGATATACGTGAGCAGTTTGCCTTGAGCCGAGCCGACACCATCCGCATTGCATCAGTGTTAGGCTTCAAGCATCCAAAAGACCCAACGAGCGATACCAAGTTGGTCATGACCACAGACCTAGTCATCACATATAAAAACGCGGGAAAAGTGACATATAAGGCTGTTTCAATAAAACCTAATGCTCACCTTGAAAAACCTCGCACTAAGGAGAAGCTCAAGATTGAAGAAGTATACTGGTTGGAAAGAAACATCAAATTCCAAATTTTGACAGAACACGACATACCGCTCCACCTCAAGCGCAGCCTGCAATGGCTACGACAATACAGTGACTTTTCCAATTTTGTGGAGCCACGCAACGGATATTTTTCCAAGCTTGCCCAGAACCTTATTGTTCGTATCCGGCACAAAGGAAGTGATGAATCAGGATTAGCTGATACATGCAAGGCGCTAGACGCACAGTTTGCAGATGAGCCGGGAGCTCACCTTATGATAGCTCGACACTTGCTCTCAACACGTCTGCTGCAAACCAATTTGAACCGCGAACAAATATGGGATACACCAATCTCAGAAATTAAAGTGAACAAAAAACTAGATACCTTTCGTCAATTCAGATGAATGCTTTAATTAAAAACACCGTTATCTGCTTGCCCCAAAATCAAGATACCAAGCGGATTCTTTATGTATCCCAGGGGAATGACCTAATCGTTTCCATACCGATGCGCGGCCGTCGCTGTTCGCCAGGAATTTCAAGTCATTGTGAATGGTCGAGCATGCTGGAAAATGGTGATTTGGAAATCATCAACGATCCAACGCTAGATTTACCGTTTAGCCACGCACTAACTGACGGGATGATATCTCGAAAAGAAAAAGCTTGGACTACCATTGAACCCTTGGTGAAGGATATACCGGCGATCTTTGAGTCTCGTTACCGAAACAATAAAATATCTATACGAGCCGTTGAAACAAATTGTCACGTCGACAGTATTCGAGATTGGCTATGCGAATACTGGCAGATGGGTTGCACACCTTCAGCACTCTTTGGCAAACGCAACAATTGCGGCGCCCCTGGAAAAATAAAACCAAGTAGAGCAAAAACTCTTATCACCCCGGAAGGCGATACCACGGTGGAAGTCAAACGCGGTGCTCCACGATCGAAAACCCCCGGTATCGGCATGAATATCTCCGAAGAACACAGAAATATAATACGGGTAGCGACGAATCTATTTTATAAGAAAAACAAGAAGGCAACATTGAAGCTTGCTTACCTCAAAATGATCCACCACTATTACCGAGACAAAATCACCATCGATAGCAAGGGAAAAATATCAATTACACATCCGGATGAAATCCCAACATACCAGCAATTTATTTATTGGTACAAAAAACAAAATGAAGAATACGATGTAGTAATAGCAAGAAAAGGTAGGACATATTTCGAAAAAACATTACGACCGCTACTTGGTAATAGCACGTTCGAATCAATCGGCCCAGGCTACCGTTACCAGATCGATGCCACCATTGCTGATGTGTACTTAGTTTCGAGGATCGATCGTAATACGATTGTGGGGCGTCCCGTATTTTATGTCGTCATCGATGTCTGGTCGCGCTTGATCGTTGGCCTATACATCGGGCTGGAACAGGCGTCATGGGCAACAGCAATGATGGCTATCCATAACGTGACTTTGAACAAAGTTGAATTTTGCAGACAATTCGATATAGAAATCGATCCGGATGAGTGGCCAAATACGCCATTAGCTAGTGTTCTACTAGGCGACCGAGGCGAACTTCTTTCTAAACAAGCTGACAGACTTGCCGAAGTGCTCGATGTGGAAAACACACCGCCTTACAGAGCGGATTGGAAAGGGATAGTAGAGAGGCAATTCCGTCTACTTCCTGCAAAATTTGCCGCAGACGTAAAAGGATATGTAGAAAAGGACTTTGTCCAGCGCACTGGTCCAGATTATCGACTTGATGCATCGTTGACCCTACATGAATTCACAAAGATTGCTATCCACTGCATACTTGAACACAACACTACGCCAATCAATGGCTATCCGCTAGAAAATTCGATGGTAGCGCAGGAAATCCCTGCAATACCGTCTCATCTATGGAAATGGGGCAGCCGAAACCGCATGGGAGCCCTCGTACGTCATTCTGAAAACAAACTCATATTTGCGCTACTCCCAACAGCTGAGGTGAGTGTAACTGCAAATGGAATTAGCTTCTTAGGTCGGAACTATTATTCTGCAGAGGTGCACCAGCGAAATTGGTTCACCAAGGCACGTGGAAAGGGCCGATTTAAAGTCACAATCTCATATCACCCTCACAACCTCAATAACATATACCTTCATGATCCGGCCTACCGAGATAATTTCACAGTATGCACATTAATTAGCACGAATACCTCTGATCTGTGTTTATATGTAGAGGAGGTACTGGCCAACGCGGCAAAGGCGAGGAAGACAAATACAAAAATGGCTTACGATGTTCTTGGCCGCCAACTGACGCATCAGAAAGCCATCGAGGACATTGCAAGGACAGCCAACGACGAAAAAACAGAGATAGGTGAACCGACCCAGAGCAAAAAAGACCGAATCTCCAACATACGATCCTATCGCCTCATCGAAAAGGCCATAAACAGGATCACTAATTATCGAACTGGTTTCGGCATACCCATGCCAAAAAGCGCGTATACCCGACAAACAGCAGTCGAACCGCAGCTTGTCGATCGTTATGCGCGAGTGCCAATATTCGCTGATAATGAAGATTGACTAGATAGCAGGCTGGAGTCAACAAAGAAAATAGGACAGCTAGGCCCATGAATTCCGTTAGAGGTGAAAGAATGAAAGCTGCACCAAATGATAACGAGGCCCCTTTCCGTACTCTAACGGAATCTGCTCGTGCCAAGACGCGGCTAGATGTCGTCGCAGATTACGTGCCGAGCGAAATCCCCGAATATGCTGGGAATGAATTTATCGAAGCTCTAGGGCCGATACGATCTCGTAAAGATCTAGCAAAGCTAATGTCATATCATCCACCATTTGAACATTTGGAACGTCAGCACCCGGCACACGTCCGCAAACATTTAATGTTGCGACTCAAACGTCTATATGAACCTCTAACCGACCAGAACAACATCGCTCAGACTCTTAGCGAGATGATATATAGTGGCTATGTTCACCGTACTCCATCGTCGCCACAATTTCATCAATTTCTTCAGCAATCATATCTAGCGCGCTTGCGAGGCGCAACTGAGCAAATTGAAGACGTCGACCCCATGTGCGACTCTTATGCAATCATTGGCGTATCTGGCGTTGGAAAGTCAAGACTAACTCGTCGGGGCCTCGCCCAATTTCCAAAACTTATATGGCATCCTAAGCTAAGGATGTACCAAATTCCCTATCTCATTGTCGAATGCCCGTATAACGGCACTATCCGACAGCTCGCGCTAAATTTCTTCAGTGAACTCGATAAAATTGCTTGTACAGCTTACGAGGTACGGTTCTCTAAAAGACATATGACCGTGGAAGACTTAATTCGCGAAATCAACGCCGCCGCACATCTATTCGGAATCGGCTTGATTATTATTGATGAAATCCAACACGCTAAAGCTGCTTCAGGAGGCAGCTCAGAACAAAAATTCTTAAATTTTATCGTCCGGTTCGTGAATACATCAGTCGCGCCCGTCGTAATGATTGGCACAATGTCCAGCCTCGAAATGCTTCAATCGGACTTTCGACAAGCTAGAAGAACTATTGGAGCCCTACTTTCGAATCACAAGCAAGATCAAGAGTGGAACCAGTTTTTGAAGATTTTATGGGATTACCAGTGGACCAAGAAAGTTTGCCCTTTAAATCAAGACTTAAATAATGCCATATATGAGAGAACCCAGGGGGTACTAGATTTAGCAGTAAAACTCTATCAATATGTGCAGCGTCGCGCGATTGATTGCAAGTCGGAGGAAATAGACGTTAAGTTGATTCATCTCGTCGCGGATGAAGAGCTTACACGTGTTGCCCCCATGGTTGACGCACTAAAAACGGGAGATATTGCCAAACTTGCGAAATATGGTGACCTGACGTTGCCCGAGTTTAAAATTAGTGCTACGGATATGAAAAATAGCGAAGTCCATGGAATTAGTCTAAATCAATTAAGAGATGCGATAAAGGTCTATGGCGAGGAACGCGACCTGAATTAAGCTGCATTTTTCTATTAAATGCGCCCTCCTTAGCCTGTACTCATGAGTTAAATATGGCACTCGGCTACTTCCCGAAACTGTACCCTGATGAACTTTTGTGCAGCGCGGTCGCCCGTTATCGGGTTCATACGATGGCGTCTTTTCATAGACACGTTAACAAGGAGCTCTATTATAATAAGGATAGATATACGTCAGTTGCGTTGCCTCACAATCTTACGTTACTTCATGAGCAAATCGGACAATTCGTCGGCATGAGCCCCCGAGAGTTAGCTTATAACGCTACGCTTTTCCCTTACTACGCAGCATTTCGAGACGAAAATTCAAGAAATCAGCTCTTGAAAAGTATGCTGGAGATACATCGCCGCTATGAATTTAAGGCGTGTTCAAATATACAGCTCAAAATAATTAAAATATGTCCAGATTGCTTTACAGAGGATACAAAGCGGTTTGGCGAAGCATATTGGCATCGTACGCATCAGTTGGACTGTGTACATTTTTGCACAGTTCACTTAACCCCTCTGATCAAGGCAATAACTCGATATGGTGGCTGCACTCCCCTTGAACCGCTGTTGCCGATCACAAAGACCAAGAAGTACTTGCCCTATTTATCAGAAACTTCCAAACAGCGACTACTCGAAATCTCTGAGCTAGCCACGGCGTATTTGGAAAAGCGCACCATTTCTAATGAAACGCTGCTTCCAAAAAGTCGTCTTAACGAATTTCGAAAACTTTATTCCATAATAGGCGGAAGACTTAACATAAAAAAACTTAGAAAAGAATTTATTAATTTTTTCGGAGAACAAGCCATTGAAATATTGGAATTACAAATTGACTTAAAATATCAGAGCGAGGATTGGTTAGATAAAATATTTAGCTCTCGCCAAAAATTACTACCTCACAAACGCATTGCATTTGAGATATTTTCTAAAAATTATGTTTTGCCTCGTACGAAATACATGCGTAGTATAGGTTACATACACGATGGGCTGACACACCGAGCATGGCGTTGTCAGAACCCTGCAGCTGAACACTTCGGCCAGAAAGTAATAACGAACGTCTATGTATCTACCAGCTTCAAAATAAACGATTCTATAGTTTTTAAATGTTCCTGCGGTTTCACATTTCGGGTTAAATCTAGCAAATGGAATCGCCGGGAAGAACCAAATATTGAAGAAGTTTGTGAATATGGAGCTGTCTTTATACAAAAAGTCCGTAAGCTTTATCACGAAGGAATGGGCATATGCCATATTGCTGATAAATTCAACGCGCACAAGGACACAATTTCAAGGTTAATCCGACGCGATTACAAAATCCTCGATGGCAAGACTAATCCGGATGTTTACGAAGCGATTGCTGTCGCGAAGCGCATTAGGAAAGCAAGAACACTTGCCTTAAAAGCCAGCTTCCCTAGCTACGAAATGCAAGATAAAGAAATGGCCGAGAGAATATGGACAGCTGCATCATCTATCACGATGCAAATTCCTTCTGTAAAGATAACAGCTCGACGCTTACTTGAAGTGTCAAAAATTGAGATCGATGCGCTTGTAGCAAATCCACACTTTCCAAGAGCACTCTCAGCGATCTTGAATGCCGTAGAACCTTATACAGCTTTTTTCAAAAGACAACGGCAACAAAACTTGCATAATAATTTATAGCCGGTTGCATTGGTGACGGCTTTTTTCACTTGAAAAATCAAAGATCTTGCCGGTGGCTCTGCCTCGCAGTGAGAAATATTGAAGTTCTATGAGTCGTCTGCGACTTTGCTGTGCTCGAGTGGTGCCCTCTGCTACGTAGTGAAAAATTTTTTCATTCTCTACAGCTGCGCACGTGGTTGGCCCAGAACAGCAGGGCCCCGCAACTGCCGCTGCGCAGCACCTGTTCGGCCGCCCACAGCGCGTCGGCGCTGCGGCTGCTGCGCAGCCAGAGCAGGTGGGCCGGATCGAGGCCGAGCGCGGCCAGCGCCAGGGCCTGCGGCGGATGGGGCGGCTGCAGCAGGACGATGCGGCGCTCGGCGCAGTGCGCCAAGGCGGGACGCAGCAGGCGCATTTCGCCGATGCCGGGCTGTTGCAGCATGAGGTCGGTCATGGCGCCGGTGGGCCAGCCTCCGCCGGGCAGCTGGGACGACAGGGCCGCATGTCCGGTGTCGACGCAGCGCGTGCCGGCATGCGCCAGCTGCGACGCGAGCCACAGCGAAGGATGCAGGGCCTCCGGCGCAGAGCGTCCAGCATGGAATTGGGTGGATGACATAGTTGTATTCGCAGAAATACTGTATGAATATACAGTACTATCTGAGCCGGTATTTGGCAAGGTATATTCATTTTGAACATACCAGTTGGCCATGCGGTATTGATCAAACTTAAAGATGTGTCATCCCAACCGGAAGCGGAAAAATGGAATAATGCGGGCTTGTCAATTTATGTTCCTCCAATGAACAAACCTTCCCGCCCGATTGGGAGCCGCGCTTGAATCCCGTCGACATCATCGGCGCCGCCCTGTTCGCCCTTGCCCTGATCCATACCTTTTCCACCAAGGCTTTCGAAGCCCTGGGCCACCGTTACCCACGCCACGCCGGGCTGTTCCACCTGCTCGGCGAAGTCGAGGTGGTGTTCGGCTTCTGGGCCTTCGTCCTGATCCTCGTGATGGCCCTGATGGGCGGCAGCGCGCCGGCCATCGCCTACGTCGAATCGCGCCAGTACACCGAGCCTCTGTTCGTGTTCGTGGTCATGGTCATCGCCGCCTCGCGTCCGGTGCTCGACGCCGTGCGCTCCCTGCTGGGAGCGATCGCGCACCTGGCGCCGGTGCGCACCGAAGTGGCGCTGTGCTGGCTCGGACTGGCGCTGGTGCCGCTGGCCGGTTCGCTGATCACCGAGCCGGCCGCGATGACGCTGGCGGCCCTGACCCTTGCGCCCTATGTATTCCGCCCCGACATGCCGGAATGGCGTAAATATGCCGCGCTCGGCGTGTTGTTCGTGAACGTGTCGATCGGCGGCACCCTCACCTCCTACGCCGCCCCGCCGGTGCTCATGGTGGCCGGAACCTGGGGCTGGGACAGCGCCTTCATGCTCTCCCATTTCGGCTGGCGCTCGGCGCTGGCGGTCCTCGTCAATGCCACCGGCGTGACCTTGCTGCTGCGCGGCCACCTGGCGCCGCGCGAAGGCGCCGGTCTCACACCGGCGCCCCTGTTCGTGTCGCTGATACACATCGGTTTCCTGGCGCTGGTCGTGCTGCTGGCCCACCATCCGGTGCTGTTCATTGGCCTGTTCCTGCTGTTCCTCGGTTTCACCCAGGCTTACCAGCGCTACCAGGATCCCCTGATCCTGAAAGAAGGCCTGCTGGTCGGCTTTTTCCTGGCCGGCCTCGTGGTACTGGGCGGCATGCAGCAATGGTGGCTGCAGCCCCTGGTCTCCAGCCTGGGCCCGACTGCGCTGTTCTTCGGTGCGCTGGGCCTCACGGCAATCACGGACAATGCGGCCTTGACCTACCTGGGTTCCCTGATCACCGGCCTGAGCGACCAATCCAAGTACATGCTGGTGGCCGGCGCCGTATGCGGCGGCGGCCTCACCGTGATCGCCAATGCGCCCAATCCGGCCGGTGCAGCCCTGCTGCGCCAGGGTTTCACCGATGAATCGATCGGCGCAGCCGGATTGTTTCTCGGAGCGCTGGCGCCCACCTGTGTCGCCGCGCTGTTATTCTTGATCTGACACCGCGCCGCGGTGGCACCGATGACGGAGGTAAGCATATGGACGACGACATTCTGGTCAGCAAGGCCGGCACCATCGAACGCTGCTGCCGCCGCGCCCGCGAAGAGTACGACAAGGACCCGGCCACCTTCACCGAGGACATCACGCGCCAGGACGCGGCCACGCTCAATGTGCTCCGCACCTGGGAGGCGGCGATCGAGATGGGCGACTACGTGATCGGCAACGCCAGACTCGGCCTGCCGCAGGACGAGCGCGAAGTCATCACCCTGCTGGCCGACCATGGCTGGATCGACGCCACCCTGGCCGAAGACCTCAAGCGCACCGGCGAATTCTGCCGCGCCGAGTGGGATTACCAGGAAGCGCCCCTGCCCGCCCTGGTGACGATCATCAAGCGCGGCCTGGACGATTTCACGGCCTACGCCGCAGCCTTGCTGGGTGGCGCCCGTACCGCCGGCTGAGCGATGGGGTGGCGCGTAGGACGCGCGCTAACTGGTATGATGGCGCGTTTTCCGGATTCCGATCCCGACGCCGCCTGACAGCCTTTGGCGGTGCAACACCTACTTACCAAAAGCAAGAAATGACCACACCGACCAATTTGCCCTCCTTCTGGAGCAGGCTGTCGATCGCTTTCGGCGCCTTCTTCAAATCCCTCGGCGACGCCGAATTCGCCGCGCGCGTGCGCGATGACGCTGTCGGCCCGGTGGCCGCCGCGCCCGTCGCCCCGGTGGCGCCAGCTCCGGCCCCTACTCCTGCTGCCGCGCCCCTGCGCGCCCCGACGCCGGACTCCGCCCTGCAACTGCTGAGCCTGTTCCAGCGCGAAGCCCGCCTGATCGACTTCGCCCAGGAAAACCTGAGCGCCTATGCCGACGCCGACATCGGCGCCGCCGCCCGCGTGGTGCACGAAGGCTGCGCGCGCGTGCTGCGCGAGCACTTCACGATCGAACCGGTGCGCGTTGAGGCTGAAGGCGCCCGCATCACGCTGGAAGAAGGCTTCGACGCCGCCAGCGTGCGCCTGACCGGCAACGTGGTCGGCCAGGCCCCGTTCAAGGGAACCCTGAGCCACCGCGGCTGGCGTGCGAGCAAGGTCACCCTGCCGCAACTGGCCGAGAAACACGACGCGCGCGTGCTGGCCCCGGCGGAGGTGGAGCTGTGAGCGACCAGCAGAACGCCCGCTACGCCATCGGCATCGACCTGGGCACCACCCACAGCGCCCTGTCCTATGTCGACCTGCAGGCCAGCGACGGCGAGAAGACCGCGGACGGCGTGCTGCCCGTTCCCCAGCTGACCGCGCCCGGCACGGTCGAAGCGCTGCCGCTGCTGCCTTCCTTCCTCTACCTGCCGCACCCGGACGAACTGGCGCCGGGCGAACTGGCCCTGCCCTGGAGCACGGCGGGCGAAGCCTTCACCGGTGCGATTGCAGGTGAATTTGCGCGCAGCCGCGGCGCCACCACCCCGATCCGCCTGGTGTCCTCGGCCAAGAGCTGGCTGTGCCACCCCGGCGTGGACCGCCGCGCCGCCATCCTGCCGCACGACGCGCCGGAAGAAGTCACGCGCGTCTCGCCGCTGGAAGCATCCACGCGCTATCTGTCCCACCTGCGCCAGGCCTGGAACGCGGCGCACCCGGAAGCGCCCTTCGAGCAGCAATCGGTCACCGTCACCATCCCGGCCTCCTTCGACCCGGCCGCGCGCGAACTCACCGCCGAAGCGGCGCGCCACGCGGGCTTCGCACCCACCCTGCTCGAGGAGCCGCAGGCGGCCCTGTACAGCTGGATCCAGGGCAGCGGCGGCCGCTGGCGCAAGCAGGTCCAGCCCGGCGACATCATCCTGGTGGTCGACGTCGGCGGCGGCACCAGCGACTTCTCGCTGATCGCCATCCTCGAACGCGATGGCAAGCTGGAACCGCACCGCGTGGCCGTGGGCGACCATATCCTGCTGGGCGGCGACAACATGGACCTGGCCCTGGCCCACCTGGTGGCGCGCAAGCTGTCCGCCAACGGCACCCAACTCGACGCCTGGCAGATGCGCGCCCTCACCTACGGCTGCCGTAGCGCCAAGGAAGCCCTGCTGGCCGACGCCAACGCTGCCGCCTATCCGATCGTGGTGCCGAGCCGCGGTTCGAAACTCATCGGCGGCTCGATCCGCACCGAACTCACGCGCGAGGAAGTCACCGCCTTCATTACCGACGGTTTCTTCCCACGCGTCGAAGCCTCGGCGCGTCCGGCCACCCGCGCCCGCGCCGGCCTGACCCAGATCGGCCTGCCCTACGCCCAGGATGCCGCCATCACCCGCCACCTGGCCGCCTTCCTGGCGCGCCAGGCCGGCGCCACCGCCGAACTCGAAGGCTTCAGCGGCAAGGTGAACGCAGACCACAGCTTCCTGCACCCCAGCGCGGTGCTGTTCAACGGCGGGGTGTTCAAGTCGAACATCCTGGCCCAGCGCGTGATGGACACTATCAACGACTGGCTCTACATGGAAGGCGCGGAACCCGCGCGCATGCTGGAAGGCGCGGACCTCGACCTGGCCGTGGCTCGCGGCGCGGCCTACTACAGCTACGCGCGGCGCGGCGGCGGCGTGCGCATCCGCGGCGGCACGGCCCGTTCCTACTACGTCGGCGTGGAATCCTCGATGCCGGCCATCCCCGGCATGGAGCCGCCGATCGAAGCCCTGTGCGTGGCGCCCTTCGGCATGGAAGAAGGCAGCGAACTTGAACTCCCGGGCCAGGAATTCGGCCTGGTGGTGGGCGAGCCGGTGCACTTCCGCTTCTTCGGCTCGACCACCCGCCGCCAGGACCGCATCGGCGAAGTGCTGGAGTTCTGGGGCCCGGACGAGCTGCAGGAACTGAACGAGATCCAGGCGACATTACCGGCCGAGGGCCGTGTGCCGGGCGACGTGGTGCAGGTCAAGCTGCACGCGCTGGCGACGGACACCGGCACGCTGGAACTGGCCGCCGTCTCGCGTGACGGCCAGCGCTGGAAGGTGGAGTTCGACGTCCGCACTACCGTCGAAGGAACGTGACCTACCTCGTCGGCATCGACCTCGGCACCACCAACACGGTGCTGGCGCTGGCCAAGACCGGCGGCAAGGCCGGGAACATCGAGCTGTTCCCGATCGAGCAGCTGGTGGCGCCCGGCGAAGTCGCCGGCGCGCCGCTGCTGCCCTCGATGCGCTATCACCCCGCCGACGGCGAACTCGCGCCCGGCGAGCTGCAGCTGCCCTGGGTGCAAGATGATCCGGCCGGCGTGCAGCATGTGGCGCTGGGACGGCTGGCGCGCGTGCTGGGCGCCGCCACGCCGGGACGCCTGGTGGCCAGCGCCAAGAGCTGGCTCTCGCATCCCGGCGTCGACCGCATGGCGCCCATCCTGCCCTGGGGCGCAGAGAGCGAGGTCGCCAAGGTGTCGCCGGTGGCGGCCAGCGCCAGCTACCTCGCCCACCTGCGCGCGGCCTGGAACACGCGCTTCCCCAAGCAGCCGCTCGAAAAGCAGCAGATCGTCCTGACCGTTCCCGCATCCTTCGACGAAGGCGCCCGCGCGCTGACCCTGGAGGCCGCGAAGCTGGCCGGCCTGCCCACGGTGCGCCTGCTGGAGGAACCGCAGGCGGCCCTGTACGACTGGCTCTACCGCCACCGCGCTTCCTTGCTCGATGACCTGGGGGACGCGCGCCTGGTGCTGGTGGCCGACGTCGGCGGCGGCACCACCGACTTCAGCCTGGTCAAGGTGGAGCTGCAGGACGGCGAACCGAAGCTCACGCGCATCGGCGTGGGCAACCACCTGATCCTGGGCGGCGACAACATGGACCTGGCGCTCGCCCACCTCATCGAACACCGCATGGCGGAGCAAAGTGGCGAGGAGCGTGGGCGCCTGTCCGCCGCGCGCCTGGCCCAGCTCACCGAACGCTGCCGCGCCGCCAAGGAGCAGCTGTTGGCGCCCGACGCGCCGGAGTCGGTGGCCGTGACCCTGCTGGGTTCTGGCTCGCGCCTCATCGGCGGCAGCCGCAAGGCGGACCTGCGCCGCGACGACATCGAGCGCATCGTCCTGGACGGCTTCTTCCCCTTGAACGAAGCCCAGGAAGCGGCGAAACGCGCGCGCGCGGGCATCGTCGAATTCGGCCTGCCCTACGCCAGCGATGCGGCCATCACGCGCCACCTGGCGGGCTTCCTGCGCCAGCATGCGCCGGCCGCGCGCGAAGCGCTGGGCCTGCCCGACGACAACCGCCTGCCGGTGCCCGACACCCTGCTCCTCAATGGCGGCGTGTTCCGCGGCGCCGCCCTGGCCCAGCGCCTGGCCGACACGCTCGGCCAATGGCGCGGCGCGCCCCTGCGCGTGCTGCACAACGAGAACCCGGACGTGGCCGTGGCGCGCGGCGGCGTCGCCTATTCGCTGGCGCGCCAGGGCCTGGCGCCCGCCATCGAAAGCGGCGCGGCGCGCAGCTACTACCTGCTGCTCGATGGCGAAACGGCCGGAGACAGCCTGCGCGCCGTCTGCCTGCTGCCGCGCGGGACGCCGGCCGCCATCGAGGTGCCGCTGGCAGGCCGCAGCTTCGGCCTGCGTGTCGGCCGCCCGGTGCGCTTCCACCTGCTGTCGACCGTGGCCGATGCGGCCCCGCCCCAGGCCGGCGACCTGGTCGACCTGGTTCCTGCCGACGTGGTGCGCCTGCCCGCCATCTCCACCGTGCTGCGCGCCGCACCCGGCGCCGCGGCGCGCGCCGAGATTCCCGTGCAGCTGGTGACCGCGCTGAGCGAAGTCGGCTCGCTCGACGTGCACTGCGTCGCCGAGGACGGCAGCGGCCAGCGCTGGCAACTGGCCTTCCAGCTGCGCGAGGGCGCGGACGAGGAAGGCGCCGCGCCGGAACTGGAAAACCTGCCGCCGCAACTGGATGCCGCGATTGAAAAAATCGAGCGCGTGTTCGGCACGCGCTCGAAACAGGTCGATGTGAAGGAAGTGCGCCAGCTGCGCGCCGGCCTCGAACACCTGCTGGGTGCGCGCGAGCGCTGGGACACGCCGCTATTGCGCCGCCTGTTCGACGCCCTGATGGCGCGCGCCAAGGGCAGGCGCCGCTCGGCCGAGCACGAGCGCGCCTGGTTGAACCTGGCCGGCTATTGCCTGCGTCCCGGCTTCGGCCACGCGCTCGACGCCTGGCGCATGGAGCAGCTGTGGGCCATGTTCGAGAACGGCGTGCAGTACCACAAGGACAGCCAGGTGCGCGCCGAGTGGTGGACCCTGTGGCGCCGCGTCGCCGGCGGCCTGGAGTCCGAAGCCCAGCTGCGCCTGCTCGACGATTTCGCCTTCAACCTGCAGGCCGACGAATCCGAACGCGGCCGCCGCCCAATCACCCTGGTGGATGGCAGCGAGGACGACATGCTGCGCATGGGCGCCTCGCTCGAGCGCATCCCCTCCAGCTACAAGGCCGAGATCGGCGAATGGCTGCTGGAGCAGATCATGGCCATCCCCGCCGCCGCCAAGCTGGACGCGAAAACCACCGCACGCTACGCCCGCTACCTGTGGGCGCTGGGCCGCGTGGGCGCGCGCCAGTCTTTCCAGTCCAGCGCGCACGAGGTGGCGCCGCTGGAGGTGGCCGAGCAATGGCTGGGCAGGCTGATGGGGCTCGACTGGCGCAAGGTGGAGCCGGCCGGCTTCGCCGCCGCCCACATCGCGCGCAGGACGGGAGACCGTTCGCGCGACATCGGCGAATCCGTGCGCGAGGACGTGTTGCGCCGCCTGGCCGCCAGCGGCGCACCCGCCTCGTGGTCGGCCATGGTGCGCGAGGTGGTCGAACTGGACCAGGCGGTCGAATCGCGCATGCTGGGCGAGGCCCTGCCGCCGGGGCTGAAACTGCTGCGCTGAACGGCCGCGCCGGGCTGGCCGCGCTGCACGCCATGCCTGCGCATCCTGTTAGGATATGCGGAAATGCGCATCCTTGCGCACCGGACCGCCATGCTCCTCCACCCAGCCCTGAACGACGTATCGCTGCGCACCATCATCCTGCCGCGCCAGGAACTGGCGCCCTTCGTCCGCAACATCATGCTCGGCGGCTTCCCCTCGGTCGAGGTCCACCTGCCGGCGCGCACCGACCCTCAGCTGGTGGTCTACCTGCGCGGCGGCAGTGTGGTGCTGCGCGAGGACGGCCGCGAGGAGCGGCTCCCGCAGGCCTTCGTGACCGGCCCCGTGCTCGAACCGGGCCGCTTCAGGACCGAAGCCGGCACCTGCTTCATTTCCGCGACCTTCCGTCCGTCCGGCTTCCTGCACTGCTTCGGCATACCGGTCAACCTGCTTGGCCCCGATCCTGTGCCGCTCGACAGCCTGCTGGCGCCGGGAGAAATGCTCCCCCTGCTCGACCGGCTGCACCGCGCGCGGCGCAGCCGCGACCTGGTCGCAGCGCTCGAATCCTTCCTGCTGCGCACGCACGTGGGGGCCGACCGCGCCCCTCCCTTCCTGCCTGTCCTCGGCGCCGAGCGGCTGCTGCGGCCTGCCGCGGAACTAGCCGCGAGCCTGGACCTGAGCACCCGCCAGTTCGAGCGCCGCTTCCTGATGCACCACGGCCTGCCGCTGCGCGACGTGCGCAGGCTGGCGCGTCTTTCGATGGCGCTGGCGCTGCTGATGCGCAGCCAGCCCGGCGCGGCCAGCCTGGCTGCGGCGGCCCACGATGCCGGCTACGTGGACCAGCCGCACTTCAACCGGGACTTCCGCCAGTTCGTCGGCGACACCCCGGCCAGCTTCCTCAGGCGCCGTTTCGACAGCGGCGCCGGCTACGGATTCTGGCAGATGGACAGCGAGGAACTGCGGGCCTTCACCGGATAAACCGGGATGCGCCCGGCGGGCGGCGATGTCGCGTCGGTACAAGACGCGGCCCGTGCGCCTCCGTATTCTTCCACGCGTTCACAAGGAGAGCGCAATGGAAGAAAGCACACTGGAAAACACGGCACTCGAAGGCCAGCACTATCTGCTGACCAGCGTCGACACCCTGGTCGGCCATGCGCGCAGCAACAGCCTCTGGTACCTGTCCTTCGGCCTGGCCTGCTGCGCGGTGGAGATGATGCACGCGGCATCCGCCCGCTACGACATGGACCGCTTCGGGCTCATCCCGCGCGCCAGCCCGCGCCAGGCGGACCTGATGATCGTCGCCGGCACGCTCACCAACAAGATGGCGGTCGCGCTGCGCAAGGTCTACGACCAGATGCCGGACCCGAAATATGTGATCTCGATGGGCTCCTGCGCCAACGGCGGCGGCTACTACCACTACTCGTACTCGGTGGTGCGCGGTTGCGACCGCATCATCCCGGTCGATGTCTACATCCCCGGCTGTCCGCCCACGGCCGAAGCCCTGGTCTACGGGATCATGCAACTGCAGCGCAAGCTGCGCCAAAGCCAGACCATCGGACGCTGACGCCCGTTCTTCGCCATCGATTATGCGTGACATGCGGCATGCACATGCCCTAAGCTCTGCACTTCCAACAAGCACAGGGAGACGGCATGGTCACACTGCATTACTCACCGGGCGCCGCCAGCATGGTGGTCCACGCGATGCTCCTGGAAACCGGCGCGCCGCACCAGCTGCAGCTGGTCGACATCGACAAGGACCAGCAGCACGACAGCGCCTACCTGCAGCTCAATCCGAACGGCGTGGTACCGACCATGATCGTGGACGGCGTCGTAATGCAGGAATCGGCGGCCATGGTCATGCTGCTGGCCGAGCGCCATCCCGAAGCCGGCCTGGCGCCAAAGCCCGGCACGCCCGCCCGCGCCGACTGGATGAAGTGGAGCGTGCATCTCTCCACCCACCTGGGCACGCTGTACCGCTTCTGGTTCTATCCCAAGGACCTCGGCCTGGCCGAGCACACGGACGCCACCCGCGAAGCCCTGCGCCGGCAGATCGAGTCCACGCTGGAGCGCATCGACATCCACCTGGCCGAGCATGGACCCTACCTGCTCGGCGACACCTTCTCCAGCGCCGACCTCCAGCTGACCATGTACATCCGCTGGGCGCGCAACATGCCGCGCCCCGGCACCACCTGGCCGCGCCTGAACGAGCTGGCGCTGCGCGTCTTCGGGCGCCCGAGCTGGAAGAAGATGTGCGAGATCGAAGGCCTCACGGACTGGAAACCGGCGGGCGCATGAACGACGGGACGATCCGCGCCAGGCTCGCCTTCCTGCGCGCGGCCGAGTCGCTGAAGCACACGCTGCGCAGCGGCCATACGTCCGCCGGGCGCTCAGAGAGCACCGCCGAACATACCTGGCGCTTGTGCCTGATGGCGCTCGTCTTCGAGGATGGCCTGGCCGGCCTGGACATGCTGAAGGTGCTGAAGCTGTGCGTGGTCCACGACCTGGCCGAGGCCATCCACGGCGACATCCCGGCCATCGCTCAGGTCGATCACGCCGCCAAGAGCGCGCAGGAGCGGGACGACCTGCTCCAGCTCACCGCCCCGCTCGACCCCACGCTGCGCCATGAGATGCTGGCGCTGTGGGAGGAATACGAGGCGGCGGCGACGCCCGAAGCCCAGGCGGTGAAGGCGATGGACAAGCTCGAGACCATCCTGCAGCACAACCAGGGCGAGAATCCGCCGGATTTCGATTATGCGTTCAACCTGGGGTACGGGCAGCGTTATACGCAGGCGCAGCCCCTGTTCGCGGCGATCCGGCAGCTGCTGGACGACGATACGCGTGCGCGGATGAAGACAGGGGCAAGCGGTCCGGAGGCAAGATCGGAGAGTTGAATCATGTGGAAAAATACTGAAGTTGCACGCCGCCTCGGCCTGGCCGCCCCCATCATCCAGGGGCCGTTTGGCGGCGGTATCTCGTCCGTCGACCTGGTCGTTGCCGTGTGTGACAGCGGCGGCCTCGGCTCATTCGGCGTGCATCATCTCGATGCGGACGGCATCCGCGAGGTCGCAAGCCAGATTCGCGCGCGCACCTCGGGTCCGTTCGCGTTGAACCTATGGATCCCGCTGGAGGATTCAGACGACCCACGGATCGATGATGCGGCATTCGCGCGCAATGCGGCATTACTGGAGCCCTACTTTACGGAGCTGGGCATCCCCACGCCGCAGCGTCCAACGCGGTTTGCTCCGCCTTACGCCAAGCAAATCGAGGCGGTGCTCGAAGCGCGTCCCGCAGTGTTCAGCTTCGTCTTCGGGATTCCCTCGTCCGATGTGCTGGCGCGCTGCCGCGAACTGGGCATCGCGACCCTTGGCGCCGCGACCACGGTGGAGGAAGCGATCGCCCTGGAACAGGCCGGCGTCGACATGATCGTCGCCACCGGTTTCGAAGCGGGCGGGCACCGCGTGTCCTTCCTGCGCCGCGCGGAAGAATCGCTGTGCGGTACCTTTGCCCTCGTCCCGCAGGTGGCCGACGCCGTTCGTATTCCCGTGATCGCGGCGGGCGGCATCGCCGATGGGCGCGGCATCGCCGCTGCGCTGACCCTGGGCGCCGAAGGCGTGCAGATCGGGACCGCGTTCCTCGCCTGCGAGGAATCGAATGCCAACCCGACGCATCGGGAGATGCTGTTCAGTCGCGAAGCCCGCCACACGGGCTTGACGCGCGTGTTCAGCGGCAGGCTGGCGCGCGGCATCCATAACCGGCTGATGGACGAACTGGAGCCGCATGCTGCGGAGCTGCCGCCCTACCCGGTGCAAAACTGGTTTACCGGAATCATGAAGAAGGCTGCAAGTGAGCAGGCCCGTGCCGGCCTGATGTCGCTATGGTGCGGACAGTCGGCGCCCTTGCTCAAGCATCGGGACGCCCGTTCGCTGATGGCGGCGCTGATGAATGAGACCTCATTGCTCATCGAAGGACCCTTCAGGTAGTCAGGCAGGTCAGCTATCGGCCGGAAGCGGACGTTCAAGCTTCGAAGTGATCAACCAGTGGAGTGCGGCGTGCCATTTTCCTTTTTACTCGCTTTGGTCTCCCTGTTCTGCGCCGTCATTAGCCCGTTAGTAGGGGCTGGGATCGTCTGGGCGCTGTGCATAAAGCGATGGCGATATGCCGGAGCGCGTGCAGGCAGGATGGGCGCTATCTTGGCAGCGATGTTTGTCGTGACCTATTTCGTTCTCAATGCCTTGCTTGGGGGAGGCATTCCGATTCAACCAATATCCGTTGCAGCCGCTGGGGGCGCCGGATTTACAACCGGTGCACTGGGCGCTTGCGCATGGATATGGATGAGGGTTCGCAAGGGCTTGGCAACGCCCCCTTGAGGTCCGCTTCGGGTCGTCAGTGGACGCTACAATAGGTTCGCAATTGGCTAAGAGTGGCCGTTCGCGACTACGCAGAGTAAGAAATACAATCATGCCCAATGAACAGATTCCATATTCAAGCATAGTCAGTTGCTATGACAGCCTGCCCAAGCTTGAGGGTCGCACCGTCTACGCCTTTCACTCGGAGTACAGTTTCGCTGCGCTTCGATTCGACAACGAAGAAGTTATTGCTTTCGCTGTGGAGGAGGAGTCAGTAGGGAAATGGTTTGAGGTGTTCCCAATCTGCCTATATCGCGTATCGTTAGCGTATCCCTTGACGTGGACCGCGTTGGACGTGCCCTTTACCGTAGCTCGTAGCAAAATGTTGTGGCGTGAGGAATGGTTGGAGCCAGCTATGGACAGTTCCGGCTTGGTTGGATCGGGGCCTCACTACGAGCAGTGCGTATCCACTCTAGGGTCGGCTCCGAAGTCGAGCGCGAACGTCGTCAAGGTTCTTGCTGGATTCCAGTTGAGTGGGTGGGATGAGCGTTCGCTAGTAATATGCAGCTCGGATAATACGCCATTCAAGGTCGACTTGACGATGGATCGGTCTGAGATACAGGCAATGATGCAGTTCCATACGTGCGACTAGACCCTATCTATCGCGCTGCGCCGACCGTCCGTAATGGTTCGGTTCCTGCCCTTCGTAACAGTCCGCGATTTTTCGGCGCTGAGTACCTGTTATGCTGAGCTGAACGGCCGCCTCCGGCCAGAAGCGGACGGTCACGCTCAAAGATGCGGCCGAAAGGAGAAACAATCGCGATGGTTGAATACCGTACTCAGTCAGTCGAGCCTGCCGTGCTTCTCGAAGAGTTGTCTTCCTTTTGCCAAGTCGCAGCAGCCGAAGGCACAGGGTCTGCGATTCTCATGTTTGGCTGGGACAGCAATTTGGGGATCGACGAAATGTGGCAAGACATTCCTCTGCCACTAGCGGACATCGTTGACTATGTGCGAGCTGCAGAGCAAGCCGGAACGATCACTGTCGGGAAGTCGGACATTTTTGTGAAGGCTAATGGATTGAAAATCACTGACTCCAAAAAGACGAGCTAGCAGTTTTAAGCCGCGGTCGTCCGCTTCGAGTCGAAAGCCGTGATGCACTGGAAGGCCGCAACCGACCAGAAACAGACAGTCCGCATCGACAATGAGGAACGGGACCTCCTTCTTTGCGTCCTGCTGACCTGCGTAAAACATGTAAAGCTTCTGCATGCAGTTGAACTGCCACGTACAGCTGCTACAAGTCTTGGGCGTGTCCACCCGGCCATAGGTTCAAGCTGCGGCTCTACAGGTGGTTGAAGATCAAACACTGGCCAGTCTCGATGAATCGATTTTTGCTTACCGTGCTTTTCGCCATGAGTGGCACAGCGCACGTATTCGCCGCGGAATCAGACCCGAACTCTTCGTTCAAAAGCGCCGTGGCTTCAGAGCTTGCACGCATCTGGAACGAGGGCGATACGGATATGTATCTGCCGATGCATACGCACCACCTACGGCACGCTTACAGCCCACAGAGGCTGGCGTCCTTCAATGAGGCCACATTCGGCCTCGGCTATGGCCGCAGCTTCAAGGATGCACAGGGCGGATGGCACGGACTCTATGCGATGGCTTTCAAGGATTCGTATTTCAAAGTTGAGCCAGTTGTGGGCTATGCCCGGCTTTATCCGCTTGCTCGAGTGGGCGCAGCATCATTTAATTTTGGTTACACCGCATTCATTACGGCACGCCACGATGTGGGGCACTACCTACCTATTCCCGGAGCACTTCCCTTAGTGTCCGTTGAGGTCGGCCGTTTATCGCTAATGACCACGTTCGCGCCGGGTAGACGCAATACAGGTAACCTGTTCTTCATTTTTGGGAAGTACACATTGCCTAATTGGTAATCTCCCCCTGTTTTAGAGTACCTCATGCACCAGTCCGTCCAATGTCGGCACAAAAACAAAGGGCTTCCGGTCCTCCGCACACACGTTTCGCCATTGGTATCGCAACCCGGCTACGGAATGCCCGCTAGCCGCCTGTAGGTTGAGCGCGCCAGTGTTGACAGTCATGTCCGCTTCGGGGCGCTTACGGCCCCGGTGACGGTCTGTCCGCGCATAGGTTGTATTGCGATCAATCGCCATGTATGCTCCGGCGGCATCCATTCTTCCTCTAACCACTACGAGAGACCAATTTGAAAAAGCTGCTTTCCCACTGCATTCTTGGACTGACGATGACGCTCAGCGTAGCCGCCTGCAAGCGCGCCGAGGCCCCGAAACCGGCCGCCGCGGCCAACGCCGTCGCCATGCAACAGATCGACACCGTGCCCGGCACCGGCAAGGAAGCGACCGCCGGCTCGACTGCCGTGGTCCACTACACGGGCTGGCTGTTCGATCCGAGCGCCCCGTCGCAGCACGGCGCGCAGTTCGACTCGTCGCAGGGACGCGAGCCGTTCAGCTTCCAGGTCGGCGGCGGCCAGGTCATCAAGGGTTGGGATGTCGGCGTGCAGGGCATGAAGGTGGGCGGCAAGCGCACCCTGATCCTGCCACCAGAAATGGGTTACGGCGCCGACGGCGCGGGCCCGATTCCGCCCAATGCCAACCTGATCTTCGACGTCGAGCTGCTGGACGTACGTTGAACACCCGGGCGTTCGGGCGGCTCCTCGCCTGAACGCCTTCCGCTGTCCCGCGGCCTCCCCGGGCATGCCAATTTCTAGCCGTAAATTCCACGCACGCATCACCTGAACAGCAATACCGGACTCATGGCATCCTAGTGCCTCGATGCCGCCAATTCACCGGCGGCGTAGTGGAAACCGAAAGGAGTCTGCATGGCACAGCGTCCGGGGATCTTTCCCACCTTCTTCCTGTCCGGCTTCGAATGCTCCACCTTCTACTGGGGCGACGGCGTGCGGCGCAACCTGGTGGCGGAGACCGGCCACGACCGCCATGCCGCCGAAGACTACCGCATCCTGAACCGGCTGGGCATCGCCGTGGCCCGCGAAGGCATTCCCTGGCCCATGGTGGACAAAGGCGGCGGCTATGATTTCTCCTGCGTCGATCCCTTCATCGACGCCATGAACGCGTCCAAGGTCATCCCGATCTGGGACCTCTGCCACTACGGCTATCCGGACGACCTCGACCCGTTCTCCGACGCCTTCGTCGAGCGCTTCGCGCGATACTGCCGCGCCGCCGCGGAATACGTGCTGCCGAAGACCCGCGGCCCGCATTTCTTCACGCCAATCAACGAGATCACCTTCTTCTCCTTCTGCGCCGGCGAATGGGGCTGGGCCGCGCCCTACCGCTGCAGCCGCGAAGACCGGATGCGCCTGCTGCTGGCGCTGTGCCGGGCCGCGATCGCCGGCGTGAAGGCGATCCGCGAAGTCGATCCGGAGGCGCGCATGGTGCACGTCGATCCGCTGGTGTGGGTGGTGCCGCCGCGCGACCGTCCCGACCAGGCAGAGGCCGCGCGCCACGAGACCTTCGTCGACACCTTCCTGGCCTGGGACATCATCGGCGGACGCGAGCATCCCGAGTTCGGCGGCTCGCCCGAGATCCTCGATATCGTCGGCGCCAACGCCTATTCCTTCGGCCAGATGGAATACCGCGAAAAAGGACCGCATGCGCCGCTGCCGCCCGGAGACGACCGCATCGCGCCGCTGTGCGACATGCTGGAGACGGTCTGGAAGCGCTATCAGCGGCCGATCATCATCGGCGAAACCAGCGGCCTGGGCCATGGCCGCGCGGACTGGCTCAGGGATGTGATGGGGGAAGCGCTGGCCGCGGTGGACCGAGGCATCGACCTGCAGGGGATCTGCCTCTTCCCCGCCGTCGACATGCCGGACTGGCATACCGGCGAATGGGTGCGCAACGGCATCTGCGACGTGATCGAGGAGAACGGCGACCTGAAGCGCGTGCCGAACCAGCAACTGGTCGACGAACTGCGCCGCTGGCAGAAGGAACTGAACCGGGTTACCGAACTGGACCAGGATCCGTTCAGCGACCCGGTCGAACTGCAGGACGTGATCGACGCGGCGCACCGCCTCAACATGCAGGCGGACAAGGACTGGTCCTGATCATCGACACCCGGCTCCGTCCCGGATACAAACTCGTACAATAAATCGCTTGCTATTTAATATTGCGCGATTTATATTGAGCACATGGATGTCGCACAAGCGGCTTCCAGTGAAGAAGGCAGCACCTTACCCGTTTCAGCAGCGCATTTATATAGCACGCTATTTAATAGCCAACTACAAACATCGAAAGGACACACCATGAAAGCCCTCCAACACTTCGCCTTGGCCCTCTCCTTCGCTGGCGCCGCCGCCGGCGCGCAGGCGGCTCCCGCGGCAGCCGTCAAGCCGACCGTCATCCTGGTGCATGGCGCCTTCGCCGACGCCACCAGCTGGAACGGCGTAGCCGCCACCCTGCGCGCGGACGGCTACCGGGTCATCGGCGCCGCCAATCCCCTGCGCAGCGTGCAGAGCGATGCCGACAGCGTGTCCAACATCGTCAAGAGCGTCAAAGGCCCGGTCGTGCTGGTCGGCCATTCCTACGGCGGCTCCGTCATCTCGGCCGCCGCGAACGGCAACGCCAACGTGAAGAGCCTGGTCTACGTCGCAGCCTTCGCGCCGGAAGCCGGCGAGACCGCCCTCGAACTGTCGGGACGCTATCCGGGCGGCACGCTCGGCCAGGCGCTGGCGGAACCGGTGGCCCTGCCTGGCGGCGGCAAGGACTTCTACATCCAGCAAGAGAAGTTCCACCAGCAGTTCGCGGCCGACGTGCCGAAGGCCGAGGCGGAGCTGATGGCCGTGGCCCAGCGTCCGATCGCCGAAGCCGCGCTGACCGAAAAGTCGGGCGCGCCGGCCTGGAAGAAGCTGCCGTCCTACTTCATCTACGGCAGCGGCGACAAGAACATCCCGGCCGCCGCCCTGGGCTTCATGGCGGAACGCGCCCACTCGCGCAAGACCGTGGTCGTCCCCGGCGCGTCGCACGTCGTGATGACTTCGCACCCGCAAGCGGTGGCCGCGCTGATCGAGACCGCGGCCGGCGCGAAGTAAAAGCCCGCCTGCCGGCGGCTTCAGAAGAAGGTGAAATCGTCGTTGGATTTCGGGACGATGCGCATGATCCCGCCCAGCACGTACCAGACGAAGCCGCCGAAAGGCAGCGCCAGCAACCAAAGGTTCGACATGATGTTCTCCTTGCTCACACACCATTTCGCACAAGTGTGCGAAATGAACTCCAAAAAATGGTGGGCATGACCCACCGCATTGTTGCTGCTACCCGCTGTTATTCCAGGTCGTTGAAACTCTTGTAGGTCGAAATCAGGCGGTTGAAGGCCCGCTGCACCCGGCGCGCCGTGGCGTCGCCCCGCAGGAAGCGCACGTCGTGCATCATCCCGATGATCAAGCTGTAGATCTCGAACACCAGCTGTTCGGGATCGGTATCCGGCCGCAGGTGGCCCACTTCGATCGCCTGCAGCACCGTCTTGCGCAGCGAGGCGCGCCAGCGCACCACCCCTGCTTCGAGCCGGTCGCGCAGCGGGCCGGGCACGTCGTCGAACTCGAAAGCGCCCGCTGTATACAGGCAGGCGCCGCGCGAGCTGTCGCTGCCGATCCGCTTGAGCCACAGGTCCACCTGCTTCACCAGGCGCGGCAATCCCTTGGGCGCCTTCAGCGCCGGCAGGAAGACTTCCTCGGCGAAGACGCGGTCGTATTCATCCAGCACCGCGCCCTGCAAGGCCTCGAGCGAGCCGACGCGGGAGAAGATGCCGCTCTTGCTGATGCCGGTGCGCTTGGACAGTTCGCCCAGCGACAGCTTGCCGATGCCTTCGGCGGCGGCCATGTCCATGGCGGCGGTGACGATGGTGGCGTAGGTGGCTTCGCTTTTGGCGGTGGTGTTCATGCAGCCACTTTAGCACACATGTGCGAAACCGCAAGCGATATTTGTTGATGTTGCGCCGGACGCGTTTCGTAGGGTTGGCGGCGAAGCCGCCAACCCTACGGTTCCGTTCACCCTGCCTTACCAGAACTTGTAGCTCGCCGACACCGCAAACTGCCGCCCGAACAGGTTCTGGCTATGGTTATACCCTTCCCAGCCGTTCGGATCGTAGTACGGACGCTTGTCGAGCACGTTCTTGATGTTGAGCCCCAGGTTCAGGTTCTTCATCGGCTTCCAGTTGAAGCCCAGGTTCACGGTCGTGTACGAAGGCGCGTGGTCGCACATCTCTTCCGGCAGCGAGACGCCGGCGGCCGTGCAGTTGGCCGGGATGTTGTCGGTGTCGGCGCCGTCGTAGGCCCACTTGGTGCGGCCCGTGAAGTTCACGAACAGGCTGGTCGTGAAGTCCCGGTAGGCCCAATCGGCATTGAAGGTGGCGCGCAGGCGCGGCGAACCGTAGAAGCCGACGTAGTTGCCCGAGAAGCCGCTGCCGTCCTCGTAGTTGTAGATCTCGCGGCGGCGGAAGGTCGCCGATACGCCCGTGTTCAGCTTGCCCCACTCGCCCAGGCCGATGCGGGTGCGCGCATCGATGTCGAGGCCGTCGACCAGGGTGCGGCCGCGGTTCAGGTAGGAGTTGATCAAGCCGCCCAGGTTGCCCACCGAGTAGGTCGGCAGGCCGCCGGCGCAGGCCGCCGCGTTGGCCGGATTGGCGCACATGGTGGCCACCGCCGCCATGTTGGCGCGGTCGGCGTCGGTCAGCGCGTTACGGATCGCCTTGTCGGTGCCGGCCAGGCCCGGGCCATGCTGGTCGACCAGTTCGGTGAACAGCTGGTTGAAGTCCTGGCGCACGATCTCGTTGCGGCGGTTGACGATCCAGTAGTCGAGCGAGACGCTGACGTCGCGAATCGGCTGCAGCACCAGGCCCAGGGTCGCGATCTTGGCCTTTTCGGGCTGCAGGTCCGGGTTCGGCGGCGTCAGGCCGCCCACCGTGGTCGAGCAGTTCGAGTTGAGCAGGCTGCGGCCCAGGTCGACCTCGGTACTGGCGGCCGACTTCATCAACAGGCGCGCGATGGCGTTGGTCTCGTCGCAGCGCACGGTGTCGCGGATGCCGCCCACCTGGGCGAACACACCGCCCGAGCCGGATTCGGCCAGGTTGGGCGCGCGGAAGCCTTCCGAATAGGTCCCGCGCACCATCACTTCAGGACGTGCGCGCCAGACCACGCCGATCTTCGGCGCCAGGTTGGCGCTGAAGTTCGGGTACTTGTCCAGGCGCGCGGCGGCGTTGATTTCGAGCTTGTCGGTCACCGGCACCACCACTTCGCCGAACACGGCCGCGATGGTGCGCTCGCCGTCGAACCAGGAACCGCCCTGCTGGGTGATCAGGCCGTTGGCCGCGTCGGTGTTGCCGGGCGTATCGAAGCTCTCGCGCATCAGGTTGGCGCCGAAGGCGGCGCGCACCTCGCGGTCGCCGATCTTCATCAAGGTGCCCTCGACCTTGCCGTCCCAGGTGATCAGCCTGGTCCAGGACTGGATGTCGAAGGTCGGGTAGGCTTCGCGCAGCAAGGCCGCGTTGGCCTCGCTGATCTCGCCGAACTTGTACGCCGGGTTGTCCGCGATATAGGTGCGGCCGGTCGCCGGATCGGTCGTGAACGGGCCGAAAGCCTTGGCGAAGCCGGCGGTGTTGATGTTGACGGTCTGGTACAGGGTCGAGTGGCTGCCCGCTACGCTCAGCGCGGTCTCGAACTCCCAGTCGCCGAACACGGTGCCGCGCAGGCCGGCCAGGGCGCGGTAGCTGTCGTCGACGTTCTTCTGGCCGAAGTGGCCGACCGCATCCTGCATCAGGTAGTTCAGGCCGGCCGCGCCGCCCATCTTGGCGGCCATGTCCGGGTCCAGCCTGCCCTGCAGGTAGACGTTGTTCGGGCCGAGGTAGGGGTTCACGAAGGTGTTCAGCTTCGTGCCCGTGTTGCGCGAGAACCAGTTGCTGGTGCTGCCGCTGTTGAAGGTGCGCGGGCCGTTTTCGCCGCGCATGCGGATGTGGGTGTAGGCCGCTTCCGCAAACGCTTCCATGCCGCCGCCGAGGCGCTTGCGGCCGGCCAGGTAGCCGGTGAATCGGTCCGAGGTCGGGCCGGTATCGAGTGCGTACGGCAGGTTGTTCCAGACGCAGCGGGTGCCGGCGGCTTCGGTGATCGCGGTCGGGCAGCCGGCGACGGCGCGCTGGACGCGGGCGTTGTTGCGGCTGGGGTCGAAGACGAAGAAGGTGCCCTGGTTGAGCACACCCGGCTCGCTGCCGGTGCCGATGCGGAAGTTGGGGATGAAGTTCGGGTTGTTGACGTAGAAGTGGCCCGGGCGCTTGTCGTAGGTATCGGCCAGCGCGATGCGGTCGCGCTGGTAGACGTTGAGCGAGCCGTAGATGTTGTAGCCGTCCTCGCCCAGGTCGCCGGTGCCGAACAGCAGGCTGCCCTGCTTCTCGCCATACGACTTCACTTCGGCGGAAGAGTCGTAACTGGCGCGCGCTTCCAGGCCCTGGTAGTTCTTCTTGGTGATGACATTGATGACACCCGCCACCGCATCCGAACCATACACCGCCGAGGCGCCGTCGGTCAGGATCTCCATGCGTTCGATGGCCGCCGCGGGAATCGCGTCGATATTCACGAACATGGTCTGGAAGCCGGACGGCGCGCCATAGAAGGACAGGCGGCGGCCGTTCAGCAGCACCAGGGTGCCCTGGGCGCCCAGGCCGCGCAGGTTGGCCTGCGAGCCGCCGTCCGAGCCGGTGAACATCGAGCGGAAGTCCTGCTGGGCCGGACGCGCGGCCGGCAGGTTGTCCAGTACCTGCATCAGGGTGCGCGCGCCCATGTTCTCGATCTGCTTGGCGTCCACCACCTGCACCGGCGACGCGGTTTCGGCGTTGATGCGCTTCAGGCTGGAACCGGTCACCTCGACCCGCGCCATCTTTTCCGGCTTGCCGTCGGCGGTGCTCGCCGTCTTGTCGTCCACCTGGCCGGCCGCCAGTGCGCCCGATGCCATGCCCGCAGCCGCCAGCGCGGCGATCAGTGTCTTGAGTTTCATTGCCTCTCCTTTTGTAATTGTGTTTGTGTGTTGCTTACTGCACGGGCAGCGCGTTCACGTCCACGCCGGGCGCGGCGCCCAGCGCCGGCCGGGTGAAGTTCTGGTTGATCTGCACGTAGTCGCTGAAGAAGCCGCCGTTGCGCAGGTAGAAGCCACTGCCACGCAGTCCGCCCGCGTAGTCCATGCGCTGGGCGTTCGCCGCGGTCGCGTCGCCGGTGAAGCGCGCCGTCGTGATCTCCGTCCAGGCGCCGTTGGTCGAGCGCGCCCACTGGTTGCCGTATTCGGCCAGGCGGCCCAGGTAGCCCTTGGTGTCGATGAAGTTCTCGAGGAAGGAGTACACGCCCGCGTGGTAAGTGGTGGTCGCCGGGCGCTTCCAGGTGGCGATATAGCGCCAGCTGCCCAGTTCCGGTGCGAAGAACCATGCCGAGAAGTCGGTGCCGCCCGCGCCATCGGGGCGCGTGCGGGTGACGAAGCGGTAGGTATTCCCCGCCACCCAGTTGTAGAGCAGGTAGGACTGGCCGCCCGTGCCTTCGCCGCCGAAGCCGTTGTCGACCACGCCCGCGCCCTTGCTCACCAGGGTGGTCTTGGCGCCGTTGTCGGCGTCCCAGATAGAGAACAGCACGCGGCGCTCGGAGGGCGAGTTGACCTGGATGCCGAAGTAGCCGCCGTTGAAACCGTTGGCCATGTAGTAGGAGCCGATCGCATCCTGCCCCACCGGCACGGATAATTCGCTGTAGAAGTACTCGGTGTTGGCCGGCACCGAGAAACCCAGGTGGACCGAGGGTCCGCGGCGCGACCAGTAGTAGTTGGCCGCGTCGTTGGCATAGTTGACGGCGGCCGCCGTGTTCACGGTCAGGCCGGCAACGTCGCCGAAGTAGCCGCCGTCCTTGCTCACACCTTGAAGGTCGACCTTGATATAACCGGCGGGCAGCTCCAGCGTGCCGACGGTATAGGTCTTCTTCGGGCCCTTGCTCAGCTTGACCTCGAAGGGCGAGCCGTTGACGGTGACCCGCACGGTGCTGCTCTTGCCGCCGGCCAGGCTGGCGTCCAGGCCGATGGTGGCACTGCCCGCCTGCGCCATCCGGAACCAGATGCTGGTGACTGTGGACGGATCGGTCCAGTTGGCCAGGCCGTTGGAGGTAATCGTTTCCGTCGCGCCCGCGCCCGCGGTGGTGACGAAGGCATTGCCCGCCAGGGCCACGTTCAATGGCGCGGCGACGACCGCCTTCTTCGACGCGGTGGCGCTCATGGCCGCTCCGGTCTGGCTCTGGACATCGCCGCAGCCCAGCAGGGCAAGGGCGCTGGCACTCAACAACAGCATCGTGGTTTTCATCAAGATCTCCTGATTATGTGGAACTGCCTGAAGGTTCTACTGCGCGTTTAGTAGCGGTCGTCGAATCCGAAGATCGGCTTGCGGGTGCGCCAGGCGCCGCCCGTGAAGTCGGGGAAGTCGAGTGTCTGGAAGCCGAGGGCGATCGACTGCTCGGACAGCGGCGTGATCGCGCTCCAGCTGATCGCGTCGTAGATATCGATGGGCATCGGGGCGCTTTCCTTCAGCGCTTCGATGAAGGCGTGGATCACGAAGAAGTCCATGCCGCCGTGGCCCGCACCGGCCGCGCGTTCGCCATGCTTGCGCCACAGCGGGTGCTCGTACTTGTCCTGCCACGGCTTGAAGTCGTCCCATTCGTGGGGCTTGCTGACGCCTTCCACGTGCACCGAACGGTTCAGGTCCATCCACAGGCCACGCGTGCCCTGCACCCGGAAGCCCAGGGAATACGGGCGCGGCAGCGAGGTGTCGTGCTGCAGGATGATGGTCTCGCCGTTGTCGCAGGACAGCGTGGTGGTGACGATGTCGCCCAGGCTGAAACGGGTTTTCGCATTCGGGTGCTCCTTGCCACCCTGGCGCACCACATAGTCGTGCAGGCCCGCCGCCTTGCTGGCGAAAGCGTTGATGCGGGTGAAGCGGTTGCCGCGGTTGATGTTGGTGTACATGGCGATGGGGCCGATGCCATGGCTCGGATACAGCTCGCCGTTGCGGCGCACCGAGTGCTCGGTGCGCCAGCGCGCTTCGGACCAGCCCTTCTGGCCGAACTCGACGCCGCCGCCATAGGGCTTGGCCGGGTCGCCGCTGTTGAACTTCACGGCGCGCAGGTCGTGCTGGTAGCCGCCCTGCAGGTGCACCAGGTCGCCGAACAGGCCGGAGCGCACCATGCGCAGCACGGCCAGCACATCGCGCCGGTAGCACACGTTCTCGAGCAGCATGTAGGGCGTGCCGGTCTTGATCTGGGCGTCGAGCACGTCCCAATGGTCCTGCAGGGTGACGCCGGCCACTACTTCACAGCCCACCGGCACCTTGGCCCGCATTGCCTCGATCGCCATCGGCGCATGCCATTCCCAGGGCGTGGCGATGATCACGCCATCGAGCTTGGCCGCATCGAGCATGCGACGGTAGTCCAGGCTGTGGCCGTTTTCCCCGAAGGTGGCGGGACGCGGCTTGCCGGCCTTGGTCACCATGTCCACCGCGCGCCCCAGCATGATCGGCTCGATGTCGCACAGCGCCACCACCTCGACGTCGTCGCGACGCACCAGTTCGCGCAGCAGTACCTGTCCGCGCATGCCGGTGCCGATCATGCCGATCCGCACCCGGTCGCGCGTCGCCGCCGCGGCGCCGGACATGGCGCCGGTGTAAAGCGCGCTGCCTGCCAGCGCCGAACCGAGGGAGAGAAAATTGCGTCGTTTCATAATCGTATTCCGTCCTGTAGCAAATCGAAGGATGTAAGGGGCCCTCCCCGCTCCAGGAGGGGGGCTGGCGTCACTGTTGTTGGTGATGAAGGCTTAGCGGGGCTTGACCGTGGCGCCTTCCGTGCCGATCAAGGCGGCGTTGGCCCAGTTGCCGCACGTTCGGGCCGGCTGGGGACCGGATGCTCCCAGTGTCCGCAGGCTGAGCTGGCCCAGTCCGCGTACGTCGATCTCGGGTTTCACCACGGCCGGCGCCTTCACCAGGCCGCTGTCGTAGAGCATGCGCTCGCCGCTCCAGACCTGGAAGCGCAGGCCGCCCGCGGCGCGACAGCTGTCGTCCACGCCCAGGTCGGCGCGCAGCAGGCGCCAGTTGCCGCCCAGCTGCAGGTCGAGGCGCCCGGACGGGCCCATGCCAACGCCCTTGTTGAAGCGCAAGCCGTTCATGCGCATCTCGCTGCCCTTCCCTGCAGGCTTGTCGCGGCCCAGGCCTTTCGGCAGGCTTAGCTCACTCAAGTAGCGCCGCAGTTCCTGGCCTTCCGGCACCGGGTGTTCGAGGATGCGGAACTCGGACAAGGTGATCGGCGCCACCTCGGCCGGGGCCGCGGCGTCGAAGGCGCGTGCCGCAACGTTGCCCACCCCGTCGCCCGATACTGCGGTCACCATCGGGTCGGTGGATGCCGCGCCGCTGCCGTCCGGGTTCTGGGTGCTCAGCACGCGGAAGCGCAGCAGGCGGCCGGCGCTGGCCGGGAAGGCGATGCTCTGCCTGTCCTTGGACAGGGTGAGCTGACCGCGCTTGACCGGTGCGCCCCACTCGCCATTGCTGTCGGCGAGGTAGACCTCGTAGTCGCGCACCTGGCCATGCTTCCAGTTGGCGTCGCTGCGCGGGGCGATCTCGATGCCGTCCACCAGGCGGCGCTCGGTGAAGCCGATCACCCATTCGTGGGCGCCGCTCTTGACCGCCTGGCTGCGCACCGTGCGGAACCAGGTGTCAAGCTTGCCGTCGAAGGCGTTTTCCATCGGATGGCCCGGTTCCTCGGCCGGGCGGTTCACCACGATCATCGCGTCCGGCGGCAGGGCGCGGCCCTGGGCCGGCGCCGTCGGGAAGGTGTCGTCGTTTACCGCCTGGACGATGCCTTCGAGCGTGAAGCCCAGCGGCTGGCGGATGTCCTGCTTCGGCGCCTTCACGTGCACGCTGCCGAGGCGCTCGGTACTGTCGAAGTACCAGCCCGCGTCGGTCGCCTCGAAGTCGGCGCGGCTGGCGGACTCCTTCAGGGCCGCGGTCCCGATCAGCACCCTGGCGGGGCGCTGGCGGCTCGGCAGGCGCAGGCTGTAGCCGCGCTGGGCTTCCTGGCCGTCGTAGCTGCCCTGCACCGGATGGATCGCGACTTCCACCTTGCCCTGGGATTCGCGCATGGCGATGGTCTGGCGGCTGAAGGCGCCCTGCTGGTAACGGCGGGTGACGCCGTCGTCCTCGTACAAGGTATAGGTGGACTCGCCCTGCGGATACAGATCAAGGGTCAGCCTGTCCTTCGGCTTGTGGCCGTCGTACAGCATCTCGGGATACATCGGGACGATCGCGCCGGCGCGCACGAAGACGGGCAGCTTGTCGAGGCCGACCTGCAGGTCGATGTCCCTGCCCTGCGCGTCCGCCGTCACTTGGCGGCCGTCCCAGTAATCCAGCCAGCGGCCCTGCGGCAGGTGGATGCCCTTGCGCCAGCCGCCGCTGACGGCCTGGCTGCGGTAGACCGGGGCCACCAGCAGGTCGCGGCCCAGCAGGAACTGGTATTTATGCGTCTCGCGCAGCGCGGCCGGGTCCTGCGGGTTGTCCCACATCAGGCCGCGCACGATCGGCGCGCCGGTTTCCTCGGCCTCGCGCGTCAGGTTGACCATATAAGGGGTGAGCCGCATCTTGAGCTTGAGGTAGCGGCGGTTGATGCTGCGATACGGCTCGTCGAACCACCACGGGTGCTTGCGCGCGCTGGCCGACCAGCCCGACATCCCCATCAGGACCGGCGTGAAGCTCTTCCACTGCAGGTCGCGGGTATAGGTTTCGGGGCTGCCGCCGAAGATGGCGTCGACGTCGCCGGTGGCATAGGCCTGGCCCGACAGGCCGGACCCGATCAGGGTCGGCACATGCCAGCGGATGTAGTCCCAGCTGGCGCTCTGGTCGCCGGTCCAGGCCACGGCGTAGCGCTGGGTGCCGGCCCAGCCCATGACGGTCCAGATGAAGGGGCGGCTGCTGGAGTTGTTCAGGATGCCGTCGTAGGCGGATTTATTCGCGTCGAGCGAGAACTGGTAGCCCTTGCCGGTCCAGGCCACGTCGAGCTTCTGCACGCGGCTGCCGGCCTGGCCGACTTCCCAGGCGATCTTGTCGACGCCGTTCTCGGTCCACAGTCCGGTGCGGAAGCCCAGCCTGGACAGGCCCTGCACGGTGTCGGGCAAGGCGGTGTAGCCGCAGCCATAGCCGTCGTTGGGCAGGATCCAGCCGCCCGGCATGTCGTGTTCGCGGTACTTGCGCGCCACGCTGTCGACCACGTCGGGGGTCTTGCCGCTGGGGCCGTCGCTCCAGCCACGCGGCACCGTGCCCGGCTTCTTGACGTTGTCGCCATCGTTGTAGCAGTCGGCGTCGCCGTATTCGAGGGCCCAGCGCGGCAGCATGCGTGCGCGGCCGGTCCATTCGGTATAGCGGGCCAGCACTTCGTGCATCGATGTGCCGACGAAGTAATAGGCGTCGAAGCGTTCCTCGGCGTGCTGCAGGGTGGCCTGGTTATCTTCGCGCAGGTCGTAGTTGCCGTCGGCCCAGCTGTTGCGCAGCATGCCCCAGCCGCGTGAGCTCATCAGGAAAGGCGCCGGGTTCGGGCGGTCGCCCTCTTCCCAGCCGCCCGAATACGAGACCGGCAGTTCGCGGCCCTTGAATTCGAAGCGGCCGTTCTGCTGGCCGCCGCCGAAGAAGCGCTCGGCCTTGTCGCTGGAGAGCACCTGCACGCTCCGTTTGTCGCCCAGGTCGAGCGGCTGCAGCTCGCGCCACAGGGGCTGGGTCTCGCCCGCGCGGTAGAGGGTGAAGCGCAGCGGCTTGCGGTCGACGCGCAGGGTCAGGGCCTCGGTGCGCAGGACCAGCTGGCCGTTCTCTTCCTTGAATTCGTGCTGCACATCGCTCGCGGCGGTGGCGACCACGATCGGTGCGGCCTTGTCGCCGGGGCCCGTCAGCGCCTTGCGGCCGGCCTGGAGTCGCAGCACATCCGCACGCGGCAGGCTGACCCGGACGCGGGCGCCGGAGTCCAGGACCAGGTCCCAGGATGGGCCGTCGGCCTGGCCGGCGCTGACCGTGCGCAGGTTACCGACCGGTGCCGCATAGGCCGAGGAGACAGCCAGGGCCAGCAGGGACAGGGCCAGGGAACGTTGCAGGGAGGATGCGTGCTTCATGGACAAGGTCTTTCGGATCGTTTTGCGATTTGATGAGGATAATGTATGAACAAAAACAAAGGAGGTCAACAAAAAGGAAAGAAAAAATGCAAAAAAGTTCGACAGATCACGAAAACGACCGCAAAAATCTTTCGTTTTACCGAAAAACAGGCACACATTCTTTCGAATAACTACCGACCGCAGGCCACCACGGGCCCCAACCGGCCATACGATATGCATCGATCCATCTTCTCAAGCATGAAAATGGTCGCACATCTTTCGTTTTACTTTCGTATTTGACTTTCGAAAACTTTCTGTTTAAGATTGATCGCACTGAAAACTTTATACATTTCTTTCGATGACTACTCTTCTGCAGCGAAGCCAACAAGCGTGGCGCGACATCGGCGGCTTGCACACCGCCGAGGAAATCGCCCAGCAGCCGGCCCTCTGGAGCGAACTGGCCACCAGCCTGCGCACCGAGCGCCCACGCGTCGAGGCCTTCCTGGGCGGCTGCCTGTCGAACCCGCTGCAACGGGTCATCCTCACCGGCGCCGGCAGCTCCGCCTATGTCGGTGAAATCGTCGCCGACGAACTGAACGCCCTGTGGCCGGCCCAGGTGCGCGCCCTCGCCACCACCACCCTGCTCACCCACCCGGAGCTCTACCTCGATGCCGGCGCCCCGACCCTGCTGGTTTCCTTCGCCCGCAGCGGCGACAGTCCGGAGAGCCTGGCCGCCGTCAACCTGGTGCGCGAGCTGGTGCCGGGCGCGCGCCTGCTGAACATCACCTGCAACCCCGAAGGCCGCCTGGCGCGCGACAGCGCGGGCGACCCGGACACCTTCAACCTTCTGATGCCGCCCGCCAGCTGCGACCGCGGTTTCGCCATGACCAGCAGCTTCACCTGCATGCTGCTGGCCGCGCTGGCCGTCCTCGGCAAGGAAAACGACGCCTGCCGCATCGCCGGACTGGCCCAGCTGGCGCAAGCCGCCCTGCAGGCCTGGGAGGCGCCGGTCGCCGCCCTCGCCGGCACCGGCGCGCAGCGCGTCGTCTACCTGGGCAGCGGGCCGCTGGAAGGCCTGGCCAAGGAGAGCGCGCTCAAGCTGCTCGAACTCACCGGCGGACGCGTGCCCGCGATGGCGAACACCCCGCTGGGCTTCCGTCACGGTCCCAAGTCGGTGCTGAACAGCGAAGCCCTGGTCATCGTCTTCAACAGCAGCCGCGCGCTGTCGCGCCGCTATGAAGCGGACCTGGTGGACGAACTGCGCCGCGACGGCATCGCGCAGCGCATCCTCACGGTGGGACCGGGCGGCGACCTGGACATCGATACCCCGGAGCTTCCTGATGCCTGGCTGGCGCCCCTGTGGCTGCTGGTCGCCCAGCAGTATGCCCTGCACCTGTCGGCCGGGCTGCAGCTGCGTCCCGATAACCCCTTCGCCAGCGGCACGGTCAACCGTGTCGTCAAGGGCGTCACCATCTACCGCCATGACGAATCCTGACCTGCCCGGCGTGCACGGCATCGACATCGGCGGCAGCAAGATCGAGCTGGTCGCCTTCGATGGCGCCATGCGCGAAGTCTTCCGCGAACGGGTCGCCACGCCCGGCCACGACTTCCAGCGCTTTATCGATGCCGTCGCCGGCCTGGTGCGGCGCGGCGACGCGGCGCTCGGCGCCGCGCTGGGCACTGCGGCTCCGGTCGGCGTCGGCCTGCCGGGCGTGATCGACGCGGCCAGCGGACGCCAGCTGAGCTCCAACGTGCCGGCGCTGAACGGGCGCCTGGTCGTCCCCGCGCTGGAACAGGCGCTCGGGCGCCCGGTCGCCATCGGCAACGACTGCCAGTGCTTCGCGCTGTCCGAAGCCCAGGGCGGCGCGGCCGACGGCCTGCCGACCATGTTCGGCGCCATCCTCGGCACCGGCGCCGGCGGCGGCTATTGCGCGGGAGGCCGCCTGCAGCGCGGCTTCAATGGCGTGGCGGGCGAATGGGGCCACTGGACCGCGCCCGCCCACCTGCTGTCGCACTACGGCTTGCCGGTGGTCGCCTGCCCCTGCGGGCGCGCCGGCTGCATGGAACGTTATGTCTCCGGCCCCGGCATGAGCATGCTGCACCGCCACTTCGGCGGCGAGGGCGCCGAGCCGATGATCATCGCGGCGCGCGCCAATGCGGGCGATGCGGTCGCCGCCAAAACCCTGGCCGCCCACCTCGACCTGCTGGCCCATGCTTTTTCCAGCCTGGTGCTGGCGCTCGATCCGCATGCGATCGTGCTGGGCGGCGGATTGTCCCAGCTGCCCCACCTGTACCACCAGCTGCCCGGCGCCATCCAGCGCCACCTGTTCGCCGGCGCCCAGGTGCCGCCGATCCTGCCGCCGCGCTTCGGCGACGCCGGCGGCGCACGTGGAGCTGCTTTACTGGCCTATCAACTGCTGGTCCTTCAACAATCGAGCGCGAGCGCACCATGAACCAGGCCCTCTCTCCCATCCAGCAGGTCATCAAGGCGCACCGGCGCGGCGAAGCGGTCGGACTGTACAGCGTCTGCTGCAGCCACCCGATCGTCCTCAGCGCGGCCATGCGCGTGGCCCAGCGCCACGATACGCTGCTGCTGGTCGAAGCGACCTCGAACCAGGTCGACCAGTTCGGCGGCTATACCGGCATGAACCCGGCCCAGTTCCGCGCCTACGTCCAGCAACTGGCGCAGGAGCGCGGCTTCCCGCTCGAGCGCCTGGTGCTGGGGGGCGACCACCTGGGCCCGAACGCCTGGCAGGGCCGCAAAGCCGATGAAGCCATGTTCCATGCCGAGACCCTGGTCGCGGCCTATGCCGCCGCCGGCTTCCACAAGATCCACCTGGATTGCAGCATGCGCTGCGCCGACGACCCGGCCACCCTGGACGACGCCATCGTCGCCGAGCGCGCCGTGCGCCTGGCCAGGGTGGCGGAGACCGCCGCGCAACAAGCCGGCCACCCGCCTCCGGTCTATGTGATCGGCACCGAAGTGCCGGTGCCGGGCGGCGAATCGGCCCTGGCCGACGCAGGCGCCCCGACCTCGCCGCAAGCGGCCGGGCGCACCCTGGAGGTGCATTGCCGCGCCTTCCTCGACGCCGGCCTGCATGCGGCCTGGCGCCGCGTGATCGCGATGGTGGTGCAGCCGGGCGTGGACTTCGACCACAGCCATATCCAGCATTACGACGCGGCCCAGGCGGCCAAGCTGTCGGACTTCGTGGCCGGCCAGCCCGGCCTGGTCTTCGAGGCGCATTCGACCGATTACCAGCGCGAGTCCAGCCTGCACGAGATGGTGCGCGACCACTTCGCCATCCTCAAGGTCGGCCCGGCCGCCACCTTCGCCCTGCGCGAAGGCCTGCTGGCCTTGTGCCAGATCGAGGACGAGCTGCTGCCGCCGGAACAATCCTCGCGCCTGATGCAGGTGCTGGACGAGGTCATGCTGGCCAAGCCCGAACACTGGCGCAAGCACTACCCGGGCAGCAGCGACGAGCAGCGCGTGATGCGCCGCTATGGCCTCTCGGACCGCTGCCGCTACTACTGGGGCGAGGCGCCGGTGGCCGCGGCCGTAGAGCAGCTGTGCGCCAACCTGGACGCGGTCGAGATCCCGCTGCCGCTCCTGAGCCAGCACCTGCCCGAACAATACCTCGATGTGCTGCAGGGCCAGCTGGGAACCGGCAGCCGCGAACTGCTGGAACACAAGATCGGCCGCGTGCTGGCCCAGTATGCGCGGGCCTGCAACCGCAATGCCGCGCCCATGGTCAACAACGCGGTATCAATCTGTTAAGCTCGGCGTTTTTACCGTCGACCCGAGCCGCCACCATGCGAAACACCACCCAACGCCGCGAAGCCATCCTCCAACTGCTGACCCGCCAGGGCTCGGTCCAGGTGACCGAGCTGGTGCAGGAGTACGGCGTGTCGGCGGTGACCATCCGCAGCGACCTGAGCGCGCTCGAGGCGCAGGGGCTGGCGACGCGCAGCCACGGCGGCGCCACCCTTACCCGCACCCCGCCGCCGGAGCACACGATCCGCCAGAAGGACGCGATCAACCAGGAGCAGAAGGAACGCATCGGCGCCCTGGCCGCCACCCTGGTGCAGGAAGGCGACAACATCATCATCGACTCGGGCACGACGACCATCTCGCTGGCGCGCCACCTGCGCGACGCCAACAGCGTGACGGTGATGACGAACGGCTTGAACATCGCCTGGGAGCTGGCCGAGTCGCCGGGCGTGGACTTGATTTTGACCGGCGGCCTGCTGCGCAAGCAGTCGCTCTCGATCCAGGGCAGCCAGGCCGAGGCCACCCTGCAAGCCTATAACTTCGACAAGCTGTTCCTGGGCGTGGACGGCTTCGACCTGCAGTTCGGGGTCACCACCCACCACGAAGCCGAGGCCAGCCTGAACCACAAGATGGTCGAGCGCGCGAAGAAGATCATCGTGCTCACCGACGCCTCCAAGTTCGGCCGCGTCAGCCTGCACCGCATCGTGCAGCTGGACCGGGTCGATACCGTCATCACCGATGCCAGCATCAGCCCTGAGTACCGCGAGGGGCTGCAAAAGCTGGGCATCGAACTACTCATCGCGGAATAAATGCTCAGCGGCAGAATCCTTACTCCCGAAGGCTGGATCACAGGCAGCATCGCCTTCGGCGACTGCATCCACCGGATCATCGAAGGACCTGCCGCCAGCGGGCTCACCATCCTCCCCGGCTTCGTCGACCTGCATGTGCATGGCGCGGCCGGCGCCGACAGCATGCAGGGCGGCGACGCCGGCGCCATCATCGCGCGCACCCACGCCAGGTACGGCACCACCTCCCTGCTCGGCACCACCATGACGGCCAAGGAGCTCGACATCCGGCGCGCCCTGCGCGGCCTGGCCGGCGTCATCGCGCAGCGTCCGCAAGGCGGCGCGCGCATGCTGGGCGTGCACCTCGAAGGCCCTTTCCTGAGCCAGAAGCGCCTCGGCGCCCAGCCGCCGGACGTGATTCCCGCCACCCTCGAACTGGTGCAAAGCCTGCACGCCATCGCGCCGATCCGGGTGCTGACCATCGCGCCGGAAGTCGACGGCCACCTGGCCCTGATCCCCGAACTCGCCGCGCTCGGCATCCGGGTACAGGTCGGCCACAGCGCGGGCAGTTTCGAGGACGGCGTGGCGGCGCTGCGCGCCGGCGCGGCCGGCTTTACCCACCTGTACAACGGCATGACCGGCTTGCACCACCGCGAGCCCGGCATCGTCGGCGCCGCCCTGGCCCATGCGGAGTACGCGGAAATCATCCCCGACCTGGAACACGTCAGCCAGGGTGCGCTGCGCGCCGCCCTGCGCGCGATTCCCCGCTTGTACGGCATCACCGACGCGACCTCCGCCACCGGCATGCCGGACGGCGAGTACGCGCTCGGCACCCAGCGCGTGTTCAAGTGCGCGGGCTGCGTGCGCCTGGCCGGCGGCACGCTGGCCGGCAGCGTGCTGACCATGGACCAGGCCCTGCGCAACTTCGTCGACCTGGGCCTGGACCTGGCCGACGCCTCGCACCGTGTCTCGCGTTACCCCGCCGACTACCTGGGCGAGCAACTGCGCGGCCGCCTGGCGCCCGGCGCCTGGGCCGACATCGTGGTGCTCAACGAAGCATTGCGGCCGGTGGCCGTCTTCGTCGAAGGCGAAGCGATCGATTTGAACTGACCACAACAAGCCACTACGGAGACACCATGGACGCTGTTACCTCTACAGGCGAGCGCGGCAAGCGCTACCTGCTGTTCATCGCCGGCATGGGCGGCCTGCTGTACGGGATCGACGTCGGCATCATCGCCGGCGCCCTGCCCTACCTGGAATCGACGGCCACGGTGGCCTGGAAGCTGAGCACCCAGCAGCTGTCCTTCATCGTGGCGGCGGTGCTGCTGGGCTCCGTCCTGTCCTCGCTGTTCGCGGGCGCGCTGGCCGACGCCGTCGGACGCCGCTGGTGCATGGTGCTGGCGGGCGCGCTGTTCACGCTCAGTATCCCGATGATCTCGCTGTCCGACGGCTACACCCCGCTGTTGCTGGGGCGCCTGCTGCAGGGGATCAGCGGTGGCCTGATCGGGGTCGTGGTGCCGCTCTACCTGGCCGAATCGCTGCCCGCCGCCCAGCGCGGACGCGGCGCCGCCCTGTTCCAGCTGATGCTGACCATTGGCCTGGTGGGCGCGGCCGTCATCGGCCTGAGCCAGGCACAGAACGTCGACGCCGTCACCCAGGCCGCCGCATCGCTGCCCCAGGCCGAGCGCGCCGCCGCCGTGTTCGCGGCCCAGGACCACGCCTGGCGCACCATCTTCTGGATCTGCCTGGCGCCGGGCCTGGTGTTCACCCTCGGCAGCTTGGCGCTGAAGGAGTCGCCCCGATGGCTGGCCCTGCGCGGCCATGCCAAGGCCGACCTGCCAGCGGCGCCAGTTGCAGGTGCACGCGATTCGCTAGCCAGCCGCCGTTACGTCCTGCCCTTCCTGCTGGCCTGCCTGGTGCTGGCCCTGACCCAGGCCACCGGCATCAATTCCATCCTGGCCTACGTGGTCACCATCCTCAACCAGGCCGGCCTGCCCGGCGCCACCGCCAACACGGCGGACGTGGCCCTGAAGGTGCTGAACGCCGTCATGACCGTGGTGGCCGTTGCCCTGGTCGACCGCAAAGGGCGCAAGTTCCTCCTGATGCTGGGCAGCGGCTGCATCGTGCTGGCCCTGGTGTCCGCCGGCCTGCTGTTCCGCGGCGCGGAATCGAACCAGCGCGACGTGCGCGCCGCGGTGGAAGCGCAAGTGAAGGACGGCCAGCTCGCGCTGCGCCTGGATGGAGCGCAGCTTGCTGGCCTGGGCGGCGCCGATGCCACCGCGGCGCCGCAGCAGCTGACCGTGGCCTACGCCTACGGCCCCTTCACCAATGTGCAATCGCGCCGCAGCGACGACCCGCTGCTGCCGGCCATGACCCTGCGCCGCGAGGATACGGTGCAGGAGGACAGCGTCATCGGCGCCTCGCTGCGCCGCTGGCACCTGAATCCCTTCGCCGACCCGGCCGCCGCCAGGGATGCGCCGCTGACCATCGAGCGCGCCTGGCTCGGCCCGGTGCCGTCCGAGGCCCACGGCTGGCGGGTGGCGCTGGCGATCTGCCTGTTCGTGGCCGGCTTCGCGGTGGGACCGGGGGTGTGCGTATGGCTGGCGCTGTCCGAACTGATGCCGACCCGGATCCGCTCGAACGGCATGAGCATCGCGCTGTTGATCAACCAGTTCGTGTCGACCGTGATCGCGGCCATGTTCCTGCCGACCGTGGGCTACTACGGGTACTCGACGGTGTTCTTCTTCGGGGCGTGCTTCTCGGTGCTGTACTTCCTGACCGCGGCCTTCCTGCTGCCCGAGACCAAGGGGAAGACGCTGGAGGAGATCGAGCAGCACTTCACGCGAGTGGCGTCGCGGGCCTAGGATTCATTAATGTTAGCAGTGAGGCCTTCGCCGGGGCGACGGTCTTATAGCTAACGGCCAGGAGTCATTCCGCGATAACGCTGGCCCGCTCGGCCACCGGCCCGTCCGGCGTATCGCGCATGATGAAGCCCGCTTTTTCGATCGCCAGCCGCAGGGCGTCGGCATCTTTCCAGCGTTTTTCACTGCGCGCCTGCGCGCGGGCGGCGATCAGGTCCTTGACCGCCTGCGGGACCTCGACGGTGGCCGGACGCCATGCTTCGAGCCCAAGCCCGAGCGCCTCGTCCAGCCAGGCGATGGTGGCCCGCTTCGCCTTGCCGTCCAGTGAAGACTTCATGACGTCCCACGCCAGCGCCAGCGCGCGCGGCGTATTCAGGTCGTCGTTCAGCTCCGCCAGCATCGCCTCGCGGTAAGCGGAATCGGCCTCGCCTCCTTGCGGCAGCGCATGCACCGCCTGGCGCAGCCGGTTCAGCGCGGTCTGCGCCGCCTGCAGCGCCGGCCACGAGAAGGCCAGCGGCGAGCGGTAGTGGGCGGTCAGCACCAGGTAGCGGTAGGCCAGCGGTTCGAAGCCCCGCTCCACCAGGGTCGCCAGGCGCAGGAAGCCGCCGTCGGACTTCGACATCTTGTCGCCGCTCTCCAGCTGCAGGAAGGCGCCGTGCAGCCAGTAGCGCGCCGGCGCGTGGCCGTGGCAGGCTTCGTGCTGGGCGATCTCGTTCGAGTGGTGCACGGGGATGTGGTCCTCGCCGCCGATGTGGATGTCGAACAGCGCGCCCAGGTACTTGGCCGACATGGCCGAGCATTCGATGTGCCAGCCCGGGAAGCCGCGGCCCCAGGGGCTGTCCCATTCCATCTGGCGCTGCTCGCCTGCCGTGCTGAACTTCCACAAGGCGAAGTCGGTCGGCGAACGCTTGTCGCCGAGCTCGACCCGGTGCCCAGCCCGCTGGCCGGCGATGTTCAGGCGCGCCAGGTGGCCGTAGGCCGGCAGGCGCGCCGTGTCGAAGTAGATGCCGTCACCGGTACGGTAGGCGAAACCCTGGCGCTCGATCTCCTCGATGAAGGCGATCTGCTCGGGAATGTGGCCGGTGGCGCGCGCCCACATGGCCGGCGCGCGGATGCCGAGCAGCCCGATGTCCTGCTGGAAGGCGGCGGTGTAATAGGCGGCGATGTCCCAGGCCGAGCGGCCGGTGCGGCGAGCGCCCTTTTCCATCTTGTCTTCGCCGGTGTCGGCGTCCGAGGTCAGGTGGCCGACGTCGGTGATGTTGATGATGTGCCGGACCGCGTAGCCGTTCAGCTCCAGCACGCGGCGCAGGGTGTCGCCGAACAGGTAGGTGCGCAGGTTGCCGATGTGGGCGTAGTCGTAGACCGTAGGACCGCAGGCGTACAGTCCCGCCCGGCCCGCTTGCAGGGGGTGGAAGGGGCGCAGTGCGCGCTCGTAGGTGTCGTACAGCATCAGGTCCATCGCGGCTCCAGAAAAGACAAAGGCCACAGGGAAACGAGTTCGCTGTGGCCGATAGAAGTGCTAACTGTGGTTGCAGAAATGCTTGGCAGCAGGCTCCTATGGCCGGCGGCGACATGCTCCGAAGTGGAAAATGTTGATCTGCATATTTCCAGTCTAGCACGACTGTGTCTGCCAGCCAATACGCAATGACACGGTATTGCCCCGGTATGCCCTTGGTGTAGAATCGTTGCGCCGGTTATTGACTCGACAACCACCGAATGGACAACCAATAAAGGGTTTGAATATGCGTCTCTTCCCCACCAACGGCAAATTCGCCTTTGCCATCGCCGCCACTGTCCTCTCCGCCAGCGCCCTGGCCCAGAACTGGCCTACCGGTAACGTCACCGTCGTGGTGCCGTGGCCGCCGGGCGGTCCGTCGGACATCGCGGCGCGTCCGCTGGCCAAGGGCTTGACCCAGAACCTGGGCCAGACCTTCGTCATCGATAACCGTGCCGGCGGCGGCGGCAACATCGGCACGGCCGCGGTTACCCGCGCCAATCCGGATGGCCACACCCTCCTGATCACCTCGAGCGCACCGATCGTCATCAATCCGAGCCTGTACAAGAAGATGGCCTTCGACCCGATCAAGGAACTGGTCCCGGTCACCAACCTGCTGCGCGCACCGCTGGTGCTGGTGGCCCACCCTTCCGTGCCGGCCAAGAACCTGAAGGAACTGGTGGCCCATATCCAGGCGCAGAAGGGCAAGTTCCAGTACGCCTCGTCGGGCAACGGCACCCCGCAGCACCTGACCGGCGAACTGTTCGCCAGCGTCGCCAAGCTGGACATGATCCACGTGCCGTACAAGGGTTCGGCGCCGGCGATCTCGGACCTGCTGGGCGGCCACGTGCCGATGATGTTCGACAGCACCATCGCGATCATGCCGCACATCAAGGGCGGCAAGGTGAAGCCGATCGCCCAGTCCGGCACCAAGCGTTCGCCGCTGCTGCCGGACGTGCCGACCTTCGCTGAAGCCGGCCTGCCGGCGATCGAGTCCTACGCCTGGTACGGCCTGTTCGCACCGGCCAAGACCCCGGCGCCGGTCGTCGCCAAGATCAATGCCGAAGCGCAGAAGGTCATGAAGAGCGCCGACTTCCAGAAGGTGCTGGCCGATACCGGCACCGAATACGTGGGCGACACCCCGGCGAACTTCTCCAAGTTCGTGCAGGCGGAATCGGTCAAGTGGTCGAAGGTCGTGAAGGATAGCGGCGCGACGGTCGACTGATCTTCAGTCTGATTCAAACGAGAACGGGATGGCCTCAGGGCCATCCCGTTTTTTGTTTGCGTGTGCACATTGTCGGGCAATCCGCCGGGGATTCAGCGGCTGCGCAGCCAGCGCAACTTGGCAAAGAGGGAAGAAAGAGAGCGGGTGCGGATCAGTTGGCCCAGCGAACCGCCGTAGTTGCAACGCGCGTTGATCGTCATTGTTGTAGTCTCCGAAACATTACTTGGCAGAATAGCCATACTGCTTGCCCTGTTCTGTGCGCTAACTCGCTTAGTGAACCAACTCAGCAGTCACTAACGCGCGCGCCCTGCCTCCATTGAGCCATATGATTGTTACAGCAATGCTGCACGCTACCCTGCTTGGATAGCGACGGCATTGCCGCAGAGGTCATTGGACCAGGGAGGACGAAATGAGCTACGCAGATCGTGACAAATACGGGATGTACAAGGACACGCGCCATGCGGGTCCCGGGCCGGCGCTGATGGGCGCCGACACCTTGATTGGCGACAGCGTCGTCAATGCCAGCGAGGAAAACCTTGGCGACATCAAGGAAATCATGCTCGACATGCAGACCGGCCAGGTGGCCTACGCCGTGCTGGCCTTCGGCGGCTTCCTGGGTATGGGCGAGAAACTGTTCGCCGTGCCCTGGCAGGCACTGCACCTGGACACCGCCAACCACCGCTTCGTGCTGAACGTGGAGAAGGAGAAGCTCAAGCATGCGCCGGGCTTCGACAGGGATGCCTGGCCCGACATGAGCGACATGAGCTGGGCCAGCGGCATCCACAGCTTCTACGGGACCGACGTCAACCAGCCGGGTGCGCCCAGCATGGGGCCGGGCGTGGCCGTGGGCGGGCTGGTCGGCGGCGCCAGCACGGGCACGGGGTCGTCGCGCATGGGCAGCGGGATGGGGTCGAGCATGGGGTCCGGGTCTGCCGGCGGTGGCGACCTGGGCAGCGGCACGGCGGGGACCGGTGCGGGGGGATCGGCGTCGTATGGCCCGGGGGGTAGCGCGGATCCGCGGCCGGGGCACGATGGGGATGACAAGGATTTGAGCAGGATTCGGGGGAGTAATATTGGCTGAGTGTGGCTGTGGTGGTATGCGTAAAACTTGGGTCCCCGCCTGCGCGGGGATGACGTTGATTGAGGTGCGTGAGTTTCTTTAGGCGACTCGTTAGCCCGCACCTTTAACCCGTCATCCCCGCGCAGGCGGGGACCCAAGTTCAACCAGCCCAGGAACAGCCGCCCCAGCCTTACCGAATCATCGACTCCCACACCTTCTGCAACCTCTTCGCCGACACCGGCATCGGCGTGCGCAGCTCCTGCGCGAACAGCGACACCCGCAGCTCCTCCAGCATCCACCTGAACTCCACCATGCGCGGATCGTTGTTCTTGCCCGCCTGGTTCTTGAGCGTGCGCTGGAACTGGCTGGCCGCGTTCTGCCACTCCGCCATCAGCTGCGCGTCGCGCGAGGCGTTGGTGCGCAGCTTCTCCATGCGGACGTTGATCGCCTTCAGGTAGCGCGGGAAGTGCGCCAGCTGTGCATACTCGTTGTCGGCGATGAAGCGCTTGTGCACCAGTCCCTGCAACTGCCCCTGGATGTCGGCCGCCACAGCCTGCGGCAGGCTTTGCAGGCGCTTCGGCATGCCGTGAAATTCGGCCAGCACCTGGCCGGCCAGGCGCGCGACCTCGTTGATCAGGAGGCCGAGACGCCCCTTGCCCTCGTCCTTGCGCTTGTTGAACGAAGCCGCGTCAGTCGGCAGCGGATCCTGCAGGCAGGCGATGTCGATCGCCTTGGCCACGATCTGGTCGCGCAGGTCTTCCTGGGTGCCCACGCTCATGAACTGCATGCCCATCTGCTGCAGGCCGGGGATGTTCTTCTCGGCGAACTTGAGCTGCTCCTTGAACTGCAGCGCGAACAGGCGGCGCAGGCCGACGCGGTGGGTGCGCGCCGCCACGTTCGGGTCGTCGAAGACCTCCAGGTCGCAGTGCGTGCCCTTGTCCACCAGCGCCGGGAAACCAATCAGTGTCAGCTTGCCCTGCTTGATCTCCAGCAGTTCGGGCAGTTCACCGAAGCTCCAGCTGGTGATGCCGGTGTGCTGGCTGGCCGGGGTTGCTCCCGCTGCCGCCGGCGCAGGCGCGGCGGCGGGCTGGGCGCCCTTCCCCTTGCCCGCCGGCGGCGGCGCCGCTGCGGGCTGCTGCGCGCGTACGGGCGCAGCCGGAGCGGCCGGCTTGGCCTCGGCCAGCTTCTGGAAGCTCTGGCGCGCCTGTCCGCCCAGCTCGGCCTGCAGGGTCGCCAGGTTGCGCCCCACGTCCAGCTGGCGGCCATGCTCGTCGATCACCTTGAAATTCATGAACAGGTGGGCCGGCAGGGTCTCGAGCTTGAAGTCCGTGGTCAGCACCCGCACCCCGGTCTGGGCGTGGATGTCCGCGATCAGGACGTCGATCAGGTCGCCCCGGCCGAAGCTGCCCGCCACGTCGATGCGGTCGACGAACTTGGCCGCATATTCCGGCAGCGGCACGCAATGGCGGCGCAGCTTCTGCGGCAGGGATTTCAGCAGCAGGTGCACTTTTTCCTTGAGCATGCCCGGCACCAGCCAGGCAGCACGCTCCTGCGGAATCTGGTTCAGCGCGAACAGCGGCACCGCCAGTGTCACGCCGTCGCGCACGCTGCCCGGCTCGAAGTGGTAGCTCAGTCCCATCTCGATGCCGGTGACGGTCATCATCTTGGGGAACAGCTCGGTGGTGACGCCGGCCGCCTCGTGGCGCATCAGCTCTTCGCGGTTCAGGAACAAGAGCTTGGGATTGTCGCGGGCCGCGTCCTTGTACCACTTCTCGAAGCCCGCGCCGTTCACGACCGTGGCCGGGATTTCCTTGTCGTAGAAAGCGTGGATCAGCTGGTCGTCCACCAGCACGTCCTGGCGGCGCGACTTGTGCTCGAGGTTCTCGATCTCCTTCACCAGCTTGTGGTTGTGGGCGTAGAACGCCAGGCGGGTTTCGTAGTCGCCCGCGACCAGGGCGTCGCGGATGAAGATCTCGCGCGCCTCCAATGGGTTGTGCTGGCTGTAGTTGATGCGGCGGTTGCTGTAGACGACGATGCCGTACAGGGTCGCGCGTTCCAGCGCCGTGACTTGCGCCTGGCGTTTTTCCCAGCGCGGCTCGCCCCAGGATTTCTTGAGCAGGTGGCCGCCGATCTTCTCGATCCACTCGGGCTGGATCTGGGCGATGGTGCGCGCGTACAGGCGTGTGGTCTCGACCAGCTCCGCCGCCATGATCCAGCGTCCGGCCTTCTTGCCCAGGGTGGAACCCGGCCAGATGTGGAACTTGATGCCGCGCGCGCCCAGGTACACGCCGCCCTGCTCGTCCTCGGCCTTGAAGCCGATGTTGCCCAGCAGGCCGGTCAGCAGCGCCAGGTGCAGCTGCTCGTAGGTCGCCGGGGATTCGTTCAGGCGCCAGCCCTGCTCGCGCACGATGGTGAGCAGCTGCGAATGCACGTCGCGCCACTCGCGCAGGCGCAACTGCGACAGGAAATTGGCGCGGCAGTTGTCTTGCAGCTGGCGGTTGGTTTTCTTGTGCTCGATCGCTTCCTCGAACCACTTCCAGATCTTGAGGTAGCTGAGGAACTCGGACTTCTCGTCGGCGAATTTCTTGTGCTTCTCGTCGGCCTGCTGCTGGTATTCGATCGGGCGGTCGCGCGGATCCTGCGTCGACAGCGCCGAGGCGACGATCAGCATCTCGCTCAGGCACTGGTTGTCCAGCGCGGCCAGGATCATGCGGCCCACGCGCGGGTCGAGCGGCAGCTTGGCCAGCTTGCGGCCCAACGGGGTCAGCTCGTTGGTGTCGTCGACCGCGCCGATCTCTTGCAGCAGCTGGTAGCCGTCGGCGATGGCGCGCCCTTGCGGCGCCTCAATGAAGGGGAAAGTCTCGACGTCGGCCAGGCGCAGGGATTTCATGCGCAGGATGACCGAGGCCAGCGAGGATCGCAAAATCTCCGGATCGCTGAACTTGGGACGCTTGTTGTAATCGTCCTCTTCATAGAGGCGGATGCAGACGCCGTCGGCCACGCGGCCGCAACGGCCGGCGCGCTGGTTGGCCGCCGACTGGGCGACCGGCTCGATCTGCAGCTGTTCCACCTTGTTGCGGAAGCTGTAGCGCTTCACGCGCGCCAGGCCGGTATCGACCACGTAGCGGATGCCCGGCACCGTCAGCGAGGTCTCGGCCACGTTGGTGGCCAGCACGATGCGGCGCGCGTTGGTGGTGCGGAACACGCGGTCCTGCTCCTCGACCGACAGGCGCGCGAACAGCGGCAGGATCTCGACGTGCGGCGGATGGTGCTTGCGCAGCGCCTCGGCGCAGTCGCGGATTTCGCGCTCGCCCGGCAGGAAGACCAGCACGTCGCCCGAACCGATGCGGCACAGTTCATCGACGCCATCTACGACGGCGTCCATCAGGTCGCGCTTGTCTCTTGCCAACCCGCGGGCAGCCTGCGCCTTCGGCGGCGGCTCGCCCGGCTTGGTGCTCGATCCGACCGGGTCGCGGTCCACCGGGCGGTAGCGCACTTCGACCTTGTACAGGCGGCCCGAGACCTCGATGACCGGCGCAGGCTTCTCGGGCGTGCCGAAGTGGCGCGCGAAGCGGTCGGCGTCGATGGTCGCCGAGGTGATGATGATCTTGAGGTCCGGACGGCGCGGCAGCAGCTGCTTCAGGTAGCCGAGCAGGAAGTCGATGTTCAGGCTGCGCTCGTGCGCTTCGTCGATGATGATCGTGTCGTAGGCCTTGAGCAGCGGGTCGGTCTGCGTTTCCGCCAGCAGGATACCGTCGGTCATCAGCTTGACCGAGGCGCCCTTGTGCAGGGTGTCGTTGAAGCGGACCTTGTAGCCCACGTGCTCGCCCAACGGTGAACCGAGTTCCTGGGCGATGCGCTTGGCGGTCGACGACGCCGCGATCCGGCGCGGCTGGGTGTGGCCGATCAGGCCCTTCTCGCCGCGGCCCAGGGCCAGGCAGATCTTGGGCAGCTGGGTGGTTTTACCCGAGCCGGTTTCGCCCGAGACGATCACCACCTGGTTCTCGCTGATGGCCTTCGCGATCTCGGCGCGCCGGCCTGAGACCGGCAGATCTTCGGGGAAGGTAATCGGTGGCAGAGGATTGCGCGGAACTTCCTCGCGCGGCGGGCGTGGCGGACGCTCCGCGCGCGGCGCGGCGGCGCCGGGCTGCTCTCGCTTGCCGTCGCGTGCCGGCGGCGCGCGGCGCTCGCCCTCCGCACGGCGCGGACGCTGTTCGGATGCTTGGTTCGGGGATGCGGCGCGCGCCGGCTGCGGCGGAGGCTTGTTACTCTGTTCAGACATTGATTTTTACAAGGTATTTGGTGCGCACATCGCGCAGCGAATTATAATGCGGCAAATGGAAAACCCTACCCAATTCGTCCAGTGGCTGCGCTCAGTCGCGCCGTATATTCATGCCTTTGGCGGCAAGACCTTCGTGGTCGCCTTCCCCGGTGAACTGGTCGCCTCCGGCGCCCTGCCGGTGCTGGCGCAGGATTTGTCGCTGCTGGTCGGGCTCGGCATCCGCATCGTGCTGGTGCACGGCTCGCGGCCCCAGGTCGCCGAACAGCTCGCGCTGCGCAATGTCGAAGGCCGTTTCCACAACGGTATCCGGATTACCGACAGCGCCGCGCTCGAATGCGCGAAGGAAGCCGCCGGCGAATTGCGCCTGGATATCGAAGCCGCCTTCAGCCAGGGTTTGCCGAACACCCCGATGTCGCACGCCCAGATCAGTATCGTCTCGGGCAACTTCGTGGTCGCCCGCCCGCTCGGCGTGATCGACGGCACCGATTTCGAACTGACCGGCGTGACCCGCAAGATCCACGCCGAAAAGATCCACCCGATCCTGCAGACCGAGGACAGCCTGGTGCTGCTGTCGCCGCTGGGTTTCTCGCCCACCGGCGAGATCTTCAACCTGACGATGGAGGACGTCGCCGCCGCGGCCGCGATCGCCCTGCACGCCGACAAGCTGATCTACATCACCGAAACCCCGATGATGAAGGATGCCGGCGACGCCGAGCTGCGCGAACTGTCCTCGCACCAGGCCGAAGCGGTGCTGCAGGCGGGCTTCCTGCCGGCCGACGCGGCCTTCTACCTGCAGCATGCGATCAAGGCCTGCAACAGCGGCGTCGACCGCGCCCACATCGTGCCCTTCTCGACCGACGGCTCGGCCCTGCTCGAGGTCTTCACCCACGACGGCGTGGGCACCATGGTCAGCCACGAGAACCTGGAAAGCCTGCGCCAGGCCACAATTGAGGACGTCGGCGGAATTATCAAGCTGATCGAGCCGCTGGAAGCCGACGGCACCCTGGTCTACCGCGGCCGCGAGCTGATCGAGCGCGAGATCGACCAGTTCTCGGTGATCGACCACGACGGCGTGATCTTCGGCTGCGCCGCCCTGTACCCGTTCCCGGAATCGAAAATGGGCGAGATGGCCTGCCTGACCGTGAGCCCGGACGCCCAGACCCAGGGCGATGGCGAGCGCATCCTCAAGCACATGGAAAACCGCGCCCGTTCGGCCGGTCTGAACAAGCTGTTCGTGCTGACCACCCGCACCTCGCACTGGTTCAAGAAGCGCGGCTTCGTGCCGGCCACCGTGGACGACCTGCCGAAGGACCGCCAGCACATGTATAACTGGCAGCGCCGGTCACAGGTTCTGATCAAGTCTTTATAATGGCGGTTTGACACCGTCTCTGAATCACATCTTCGAACACAGGAGTACACGATGGCCCGCACCGTCCACTGCATCAAACTGAACAAGGAAGCCGAAGGGCTGGATTTCCCGCCGGTTCCTGGCGAAATGGGCAAGAAGCTCTACCAGTCCGTTTCGAAGGAAGCCTGGCAGGCGTGGCTGAAGCACCAGACCATGCTGATCAACGAGAATCGCCTGAACCTGGCGGACGACCGCGCGCGCAAGTACCTGGCGACGCAGATGGAGCGTCATTTCTTTGGTGAAGGCGCGGATCAGGCGGTGGGTTACGTGCCGCCGACGGCATAAGCCTCAGTTAGCGGCAGGTTAAGGGACTTGGGTCCCCGCCTTCGCGGGGACCCAAGTTTTTCAGCAAACTTGTAACGCTGCCGAAGCAACTAAGGGCTCACATCTTCCTGCACTGGCGCAACTCACACCGCGCCATGAACACCTTCCCATCCTCGCAGCGCATCCGGTACACCTCGATCGGCCCCGCCTCCGTCACGAGCCCGGCACCCTGCCCGCTCGTACACCCCTGCTCGCGCGCCAGCTTCTCGACCGTCGCGGAAGAAACGCCAGTACGGAACGGCACCCGCTCGATCGGCGCGCCGTTCGCGTCGACCAGCTGCGGCGCCGCCGGTGTCGCGGCGGCCACCGGCGCCGGCGTCTCCATCTTGCTCTTGAACATGGAACAACCGCCCAGCAGGACGGCCACCAGCAGCAGCGCGCGTTTCATGGACAGTCCTCGTTGCGTTTAGAACGACAGGGTCTTGACGCCTTCCGCCATGCCCAGCAGGCAGACATCGGCGCCGCGCTGCGCGAACAGGCCGACAGCGATCACGCCGACGATCTGGTTGATCTGGTTCTCCAGCGCCACCGGATCGGTGATCGCCAGGCCGGCCACGTCGATGATCTCGCCGCCATTGTCGGTAATGAAGGCGTCGTCGCTGCCCGCCTTGGTGCGCAGGCGCGGCTGGCCGCCCAGGGCTGCCAGCTTGCGCATCACGGCCGCGCGCGCCATCGGGATGACTTCGACCGGCAGCGGGAACTTGCCCATGGTCTCGACCAGCTTCGAGCCGTCGGCGATGCAGACGAACTTCTGAGAAATCGAGGCCACGATCTTCTCGCGGGTCAGTGCCGCGCCGCCACCCTTGATCATCGCACCGGCCGCGTCGATCTCGTCCGCGCCGTCGATGTAGACGGCGATGGACTCGACCTCGTTCATGTCGAACACGGGAATGCCGTGGCCGCGCAGGCGCGCCGCGGTGCCTTCCGACGAGGCCACGGTGCCCTTGATGCGGTCCTTGATCTTGGCCAGTTCGTCGATGAAGAAGTTGGCGGTCGAGCCAGTGCCGACGCCGATGATTTCGCCGTCGACCACGTAATCGATGGCGGCGCGCGCCACTGCCTGCTTGAGTTCGTCTTGAGTCATGATGCTCTGTTGGTAGAAGAAGAATCCGCCATTTTAAAGGATTCGTATCGCATTCCGTGCAAAACCACCCACGCGCCAACGAGTGCAGCAGACGAATTTCCAAGCAGAAATAATTGTTAATGTCGAAAAACTTTACATTGGCGTATTGAGCTAGCTCAGCATTTCGCCCCAAGGTATTGTTTGCATTGGAAAATTTCTATCTGGCATCCTAATTGCTTTGAGACTAGAAACATTTCTTAAAGGCAGACCATGAAATTCGCAGCACGCTCTATCCTGACCACCATCGCCGGCATCGGCGCCGCCCTCGTCTCAAGCGCCGCCAGTGCCGGCTATATCGGCAATCAGGTGACCATGAACTTCACCGCCATCGACGCAACTTCGGCGATCAGCTTCTCCGTGCCGCAGACCGTCGGCAGCGGCGTCGAGTTCACCGGCCAGAGCACCGATGTCTTTGGCCAGGTCTGGACCGTCAGCGTCGACGTGTTCGACACCGGCGTCATCGTCAAGACGGACGCCGGCAGCTATGGCAATATCAGCAGCTACGACAACCGCTTCCTCCTGGACCTCAGCTTCAACGGCGCTCCGGTGTCGGCCATGGAACTGACGGATTTCTCGATCGTTGCGCCGTTCGGCAACGCCCTGACCAGCATCACCCCGGGTGAAGGCAACATCCGCTTCGGTTTCAATGCCATGTACTCGACGGCGACCTACACCTTCGAAAACATCGCGGCTACCCAGGTGCCGGAACCGGGCAGCGTCGCGCTGCTGGGCCTGGGCCTCGCCGGCCTTGGCGCCCTGCGCCGCAAGCGCCGCTGATCGACGCCAGTCAGTTCCAGCGTAGGAGCCGGCGCAGCGTGCCGCGATGCAGGCTCGCCCGGCTCGACGGATCGGCCAGGAACAAGGCCAACACCTTTTCATACAGTCCCAGGCTGGCGCGATACTGGTGCTGGCGCATCGCCTCCGGCTTGCCTAGGTGCTTCAGCACGAAGTAATCCGCCAGCAAATCGCCCTGCGCTTCCATGTTGTAGTCCGCCAGGCTCGCGCCTTCGCGCAGGGTGTAGTCGTAGGACAGCCCGATCCGGAAGGCCCCGCGCAGCCGCACCGGATAGCCCAGCTGGTGCTGCCACACATGCACCATCTCGTGCATGAACCAGTGGATCGCGCCCGGATCGCCGCGCGTGTAGTCGGGAAGAAAGCAGGAGTGGTGGAAGTACAGGCTGCCGTTCGGCGTCATGCAGCAGTTCCTGGGCTGGAACGGCAAATACCGCCGGTTGTGCACGCGCACCCGGCGGTAGTCGATGGCGTTGCGGAACAGCAGCGACGCCATCTCGATCTCGCCCGCGCTCAGCGGGCGCGCGAGCGTCGGCATGCGGATCCGCTTACTGCTGCGGACGCAGTGCCGCGGCCGCCTTGGCCAATTCGGTGATCTGGTCCCACTGGCCGGCGTTCATCAAGTCCTTCGGGGTCAGCCAGGAACCGCCCACGCAGGCCACGTTCTTGCAGGCCAGGAACTTGGGCGCCGTCTCGATCGAGATGCCGCCGGTCGGGCAGAAGGTGATGTCCGGCAGTGGGCCGCCGATCGCATTCAGCATGCCCACGCCGCCCGCTGGCACCGCCGGGAACAGCTTGAGCTGGCGGAAGCCCGCCTCGCGCGCCGCCATCACTTCCGAAGGCGTCATCACACCCGGCAGCAGCGGCAGGCCGCTGGTCCTGGCCGCCTCGATCAAGGCCGGGGTCAGGCCCGGCGACACGCCGAACACGGCGCCGGCGTCGCGCGCGGCGGCGAATTCTTCCGGCTGGGTCAGGGTGCCGACGCCGACGATAGCGCCTTCGACCGCGCTCATGTCGCGGATCGCCTTCAGGCCGTGCTGGGTGCGCAAGGTCACTTCGAGCACGCGGATGCCGCCGGCGACCAGCGCCTTGGCCAGGGGTACGGCGTGGTCCGGATCGTCGATGGCGATCACCGGGATGACGCTCGCCGAGCGCATGATGTCAAGTAAGGTCATTTCTGCGTCCTAAAGAGAAAGTCTTCGTCGGAACCCGGCATGATCTCGCCGGCGTCGACGCCTTCATGCAGGGGTACGGTGGTGGGAATCGGCGAGGGCAGCGGGAAGGTGGCCGCGCCCTCTTCCGCCGCGCTGATGGCGTTGCGGAACACGGCGAACAGCTCGCGGCCCATGCCGATGTGGCTCTTCGACAGGTCGGCATGCGCCATCTTGCGCGCGGCCCAGACGTCGCTCGGCACCAGGGCGTCGAGCGTGCCGGCGGTGGCGTCGACGCGGATCATGTCGCCGTCGCGCACCAGGCCCAGCGGGCCGCCGGCCAGGATCTCGGGTGAGACGTGGATCGCCGCCGGCACCTTGCCGGACGCGCCCGACATGCGGCCGTCGGTCACCATCGCCACGTGGAAGCCGGCGTCCTGCAGGTTCGCCAGCGCCGGGGTCAGCGCGTGCAGTTCCGGCATGCCGTTGGCGCGCGGGCCCTGGAAGCGGATCACGGCCACGAAGTCGCGGTTCAGCTTGCCCGCCTGGTAGGCGTGCATGAAATCGTCCTGCGAGTCGAAGGTCAGGGCCGGGGCCTCGACCACGTGGTACTCGGCCTTGACCGCCGAGATCTTCATCACCGCGCGGCCCAGGTTGCCCTGCACCAGCACCATGCCGCCGTTGTTGCTGAACGGGTTGGAGGCCGGGCGCAGCACGGCTTCGTCGCCGCTGTTCTGCGGCAGGTCGCGCCAGACGGCCTTGCCGTCCTCGCCCAGGAAGGGCTCTTTGCAATGGGCGCGCAGGCCATGGCCCAGGATGGTGTTGACGTCCTCGTGCGCCAGGCCGGCGTCGAGCAGTTCGCGGATCACGAAGCCCGGGCCGCCGGCGGCCTGGAAGTGGTTCACGTCGGCTTCGCCGTTCGGATAGATGCGGGTGAGCGAAGGCACCACCTTCGACAGCTCGTCGAAGTCGTTCCAGTCGACCACGATGCCGGCGGCGCGCGCGATCGCGATGATGTGCAGGGTGTGGTTGGTCGAGCCGCCGGTCGCGTGCAGCGCGACGATGGCGTTGACGATGCTCTTCTCGTCGACGATGCGGCCGATCGGCATGTAGTTGCCACCCTGCTGGGAGATCGCCACCGCGTGCTGTGATGCGGCCGCGGTGAGCGCGTCGCGCAGCGGGGTGCCCGGGGTGATGAAGGCGGCGCCCGGCATGTGCAGGCCCATCATTTCCATCAGCATCTGGTTGCTGTTGGCGGTGCCGTAGAAGGTACAGGTGCCGGCGCCGTGATAGGAGGCGGATTCGCCTTCCAGCAGCTCCTCGCGGGTGGCCTCACCCTTCGCGTAGCGCTGGCGGATGGCTGCCTTTTCCTTGTTCGAGATACCGGTGGTCATCGGACCGCCCGGCACGAAGATGCCCGGGATATGGCCGAAGTGCAGCGCGCCGATGAGCAGGCCCGGCACGATCTTGTCGCAGATGCCCAGGTAGAGGGCGGCGTCGAACATATTGTGCGACATGCCCACGGCGGTGGCCATGGCGATGGCGTCGCGCGAGAACAGCGACAGTTCCATGCCCGGCTGGCCCTGGGTCACGCCGTCGCACATGGCCGGCACGCCGCTGGCGAACTGGGCCACGGCGCCGACTTCGCGCACGGCTTCCTTGATCACTTTCGGGAAATACTCGAAAGGCTGGTGCGCCGACAGCATGTCGTTGTAGGACGAGACGATCGCCACCGAGGGCTGCTTGTATTCGCGCAGCTTGAGCTTGTCGTTGGCCGGGAAGGCGGCGAAGCCGTGCGCCAGGTTGGTGCACGACAGCGAACCGCGCTGCACGCCCTGCACGCGCGCGGCTTCGAGGTGCGCCAGGTAGGCCGCGCGCGACGACTTGCTGCGCTGGATGATGCGATTGGTAACCTGTTCAACTACAGGGTGGAGCGCCATGTTCGTTCCTTCCAAAATTTTGTACCTGAAATTTTACTACAGAATCATGCCATGCGCTTGCCACCCGCCTTTACCCCTTTTGACGGGGTGACCTGATCGGTCCGATTGCCGGACCGCGGAGACAATGAGAGAACGCGCACGAACTTTTATGTAGTGAATTTACGAGCGCTTCCCTGTATTATTCGCCTATCTATCATGACAATAGTGCCACGCACCTCGATCCCATGCGCCAGCCTCCCCTGACCAGCACCGCCGCCTTCCAAGCCCTCGATCAACATGCAGAAGATGCCGAACTGTGGCAGATGCGCGAGCTGTTCGCGGCCGACCCGCAGCGCTTCGAGCGCCTGTCGGTCGAGGCTGCGGACCTGTTCCTAGACTATTCAAAAAATCGCCTCGACGGGCGCACGCTTGAACTGCTGGTCCAGCTGGCGAAAGAGCGCGGCGTGGAGGCGCGCCGCGACGCCATGTTCGCGGGCGAACGCATCAACAATACCGAGAATCGCGCGGTCCTGCACACCGCCCTGCGCGCCCCGCGCGACGCCGCGTTGACGGTCGACGGCCAGGACGTTCCGGCCGACGTGCACGCCGTGCTCGGCCGCATCAAGACCTTCAGCGACGCCGTGCGCAGCGGCGAATGGAAGGGCCACACCGGCAAGCCGATCACCGACATCGTCAACATCGGCATCGGCGGCTCGGACCTGGGCCCCAAGATGGTCGTGCTGGCCCTGCGCCACTACGCCCACCCGCGCCTGCGCATGCACTTCGTGTCGAACGTCGATGGCCACGACATGGATGCGGCCCTCGGCCAGGTCGATCCGGAAACCACCCTGTTCATCGTCGCCTCCAAGACCTTCACCACGGCCGAGACCATGATGAACGCGCAGACCGCGCGCAGCTGGTTCCTGACCCATGCCACCGAAGAAGCGCTGGCCAAACACTTCGTGGCGGTGTCGACAAATACCGAGGCCATCAAGACCTTCGGCATCGACCCGGCCAACATGTTCCCGTTCTGGGACTGGGTCGGCGGCCGCTATTCGGTGTGGTCGGCGATCGGCCTGCCGGTGGCGCTGGCGGTCGGCTTCGGCTACTTCCGCGACTTCCTGGCCGGCGCGCATGCGATGGACCAGCACTTCCGCACTGCCCCGCTCGAACAGAACATGCCGGCGATCCTGGCCCTGGTGGGCTTCTGGAATCGCCAGTTCCTGGGCTGCCCGTCGGTGAGCATCGCGCCCTACCACCAGGACCTGAACCGCTTCCCGGCCTACCTGCAGCAGCTCGACATGGAAAGCAACGGCAAGCGCGTCACCCGCGACGGCGAGCCGGTCGACACCGCCACCTGCCCGGCGATCTGGGGCGAATGCGGCACCAACGGCCAGCACGCCTATTTCCAGCTGCTGCACCAAGGTACCGACCTGACCCCGATCGACTTCATCGCCGCCCTGCGCCCGGCGCACGAGATGGAACATCACCACACCGCCCTGCTGGCCAACTGCTTCGCCCAGTCGGAAGCCTTCATGAAAGGCAAGACCGCCGAGGAGGTGCGCGCCGACCTGCAGCAGCAGGGCCTGCCTGCGGAGGAAGTCGAGCGCCTGGTGCCGCACAAGACCTTCCCGGGCAACCGCCCGAGCAACACCATCCTGATGGAGCGCCTGACCCCATCCACCCTGGGCGCACTGATCGCGCTCTACGAGCACAAGACCTTCGTGCAGGGCGTGATCTGGGATGTCAACAGTTTCGACCAGTGGGGCGTTGAACTGGGTAAGGTACTCGCCAAGAAGATCGAAGCCGAACTGGCGGGCGAGCCGCAGCCGGCCCAGCATGACGGTTCGACCAATGGCCTGATCGCACGCGCCCGGGCCGCCGTCTGAGCGCCTAACTTATTAAAAGCGAAGAACATGGCAACGGAAAAATTCGACGTGCTCCACGACACGCCCATGCTCGTGGGCGAATCGGCGATCTGGCACGAGGTCGAGTCGGCCCTGTACTGGGTCGACATCAATGGATTGAGCGTCCATCGCGTGCATCCGGCGAGCGGCAAGTATTCATCCTGGAAGATGGGCTCGGAACCGTCGGCGCTGGCGATCGACGGCGACAACAACCTGGTCGTGGCCACGCGCCGCGGGCTGCTGCACCTGAATACCACGGACGGCTCCGAGACGCCGATCGCGGACGCGCCCTACGACGTGTCGAAGGTGCGCTTCAACGACGGCCGCGTGGACCCCGCAGGCCGCTTCTGGATCGGCACCATGTACGAACCGCGCGACCAGCCGGCCGCCGAGATGTACGTGCTCGACCATGGCCAGCTGCGCCGCGCCTGGTCCGGCGGCATGACCAACTCGAACGGCCTGGCCTGGAGCCTGGACGGGCGCACGATGTTCCATGCCGATACGACGACGCACCGCATCGATTGCTACGACTACGACCTGGCGACCGGGACCCAGAGCAAGCAGCGCACCTTGCTCACCTTCCCGACCGACAAGTCGGCGCCGGGCTATGGCGGGCGCCCGGATGGGGCGACGGTCGACAGCGAAGGCGCCTACTGGGTGGCCATGTTCGAAGGCGGACGCGTGCTGCGCATTTCGCCCTCGGGCGAGATCCTGCGCGAGATCATCGTCCCGGCGCGCTGCCCGACCTCGATCGCGTTTGGCGGGGTGGATCTGCGGACCATGTATATCACCACGGCCAGCCATGGGCGGTCGGCGCAGGAGCTGGCGGAGTATCCGCTGAGCGGAAAGGTGCTGTGCACGCGGGTGGATGTGGCGGGGCGCGAGGAGCCGGAGTATCGCGGCTGAGCTCCGGAACGGCGCTGGAATAGCGCTCGGACAGCTCGTATCGCCTCTCCCCGCCACCATCCTTAAGACCGTCATCCCGGCGCAGGCCCACTGCTGTCCGGGATAAGCGATACCTCTGCCTTTGCAGAGGGTTTGTAGCAGAATTAGCAATATTTGTGCTGCCAGGAGCAAATTTTAACCGTTAGCTCGTCATTCCCGCGAAGGCGGGAACCCAAGTTCGTTGCAGACTGTTAACGTTTGTTGTGGCTACTCACGCAAACTTGGGTCCCCGCCTTCGCGGGGATGACGATTTTCAGCTAGGTGAAATTATCCCGGACAGCAGTGGGCGCAGGCCGGGATCCAAGTTCTGTGCGTAGCCGTGAACGTCAAACGCAAGGGGCCTGCATACAAACTTGGATCCCGGCCTTCGCCGGGATGACGGTTTTAGGGCTCATGATTCGTGTAGCGCTATCAATGCGCGAGCGGTCTCTGTCCCTTCGCCGCGCCCCTCCCTTCTCACTTATGGCACCATCATTCGCCATCCTCCCATAGCGGTTTCGTAGTAAATTTTCTTGCAAATCGAATATTTGTGTAGTAAATTTACATTACGCTTTCCCCCATCTTTTTGCACAGACTCCGACCATGGCCCTTTCCGATTTCGATCTCGTTTTCTTTGGCGGCAGCGGCGACCTTGCGATGCGCAAGCTGCTCCCCGCGATGTACGCGCGCGATGTCTGCAATGACCTCCCAGGCAGCGCCCGCATCATCTGCGTCGGCCGCGACGACATGGCCCAGGACGCCTTCCTGCAATTCGTCGAAGAGAACTCGAAACCGCATATCAAGGAAGCCCCGAGCCAGGAGAACTGGGCGCGCTTCCTCAAGCGCATCACCTACGTGGCCCTGAACGCCACCGACGTGTCCACCTACGGCCCGCTGGTCGAGGCCCTGCGCAAGGACGATTCCCTCACCCGCGTCTACTACCTGGCCACCCCGCCCCACCTGTTCGCCACCATCTGCGACAACCTGGCCGCCACCAGCCTGGCCACGCCGAACTCGCGCGTGGTGCTGGAAAAACCGCTGGGCCGCGACCTGGCCTCGGCCAAGCAGATCAACCTCGACGTCGGCAAGGTGTTCGCCGAATCGCAGATCTACCGGATCGACCACTACCTGGGCAAGGAAACGGTGCAGAACCTGCTGGCCCTGCGCTTCGGAAACATCCTGTTCGAGCCGCTGTGGCGCCGCGAATGGATCTCCGACGTGCAGATCACCATCGCCGAGAAGATCGGCGTCGGCAACCGCCTGGGCTACTACGACACCTCGGGCGCGCTGCGCGACATGCTGCAGAACCACCTGCTGCAGCTGCTGTGCATCGTGGCCATGGAGCCGCCGACCTCGATCGCGCCGGACGCCGTGCGCGACGCCAAGCTGCAGGTGCTGCGCTCGCTCAAGCGCTTCACGCCGACCACACTTGCCCAGAACATCGTGCGCGGCCAGTACCGCGCCGGCCATATCGACGGCCAGGCCGTGCCGGGCTACCGCGACGAGCCGGAGGCGCCCAAGCAGTCGCGCACCGAGACTTTCGTGGCCATGAAGGCCGAGATCGATACCTGGCGCTGGGCCGGCGTGCCCTTCTACCTACGTACCGGCAAGCGCATGGCCGACCGCCTGGCCGAGATCGTGGTGCGCTTCAAGCAGATTCCGCATTCGATCTTCAACCAGCCGACCTCGAGCTTCCAGCCCAACAGCCTGGTGATCCGCCTGCAGCCGGACGAAGGCCTGTCGATGAACCTGATGGCCAAGACCCCGGGCGACTCGATGCGCCTGAAGCAGGCCGAGCTCGAACTCGACTTCCGCGAGCAGTTCACCAGCCCGCGCATGGAAGCCTACGAGCGCCTGCTGCTCGACGTGCTGCGCGGCCAGCTGACCCTGTTCATGCGCGGCGACGAGCTGGAAGCGGCCTGGGAATGGGTTGAGCCCATCCTGGACCACTGGGAAGAAGACGACAGCGCGCCGGCGCCCTACACCTCCGGCACCTGGGGCCCCGCCGCCTCGAGCGCCCTGATCGGCCGCGACGGCCTGCAGTGGCGCGAAGAAGTCCTGCCCGAAGACTGAGGTCCATCATGCTGCTCGACTCGATCCGCACCCAGCTCGATTCGCTCTCCAAGTCGGAGCGCAAGGTGGCGCTCGCGGTGCTCGCCGCCCCGTCCGCGACGGTCAGCCAGAACATCACGGCGCTGGCCAAGAGCGCGCAAGTGTCCGAGCCGACCGTGGTGCGCTTCTGCCGCACGCTCGGCTACGAAGGCTGGCACGAGTTCAAGCTCAAGCTGGCGCAAGGCCTGGCCCTGGCCCTGCCGGGCGCCAACGAGCAGCCGACCCAGGACGACCTGGCGGCGGACCTGATCAACAAGATCTGCAGCCGCTCCATCAACACCCTGCTCGACCTGCGCAACAACCTCAAGCCGGAACTGATCCAGAAGGCGCTCGACATCTTGTCGCGGGCCAACAAGATCGAGTTCTATGGCCAGGGGACCTCCGGCTTCGTGGCGGCGGATGCGCAGCACAAGTTCTTCCGCTCGGGCGTGCCGACCGTGTCCTATACGGATCCGGCCATCCACTCCATCGCGGCGGCCCTGCTGCGCGAGGGCGACGCGGTGGTGGCGATCTCGCAGCGCGGGAACAACCCGGCGCTGACCCGCTCGGCCAAGCTGGCGCGCCAGGGCGGCGCGGAAGTGATCGTGCTGGCGCCGTCCGGGACGCCGCTGGCGGAGATGGCGACGCTCTTCATTCCCATCGACCTGGTGTTTGCCATCGACCCGTATACGCCGATTTCGGCGCGGCTGGCTTATCTGGTTGTCATCGATGTGCTGGCCGTGGGGCTGGCGCTGCGGCGGGGGCCGGAATTCCGCAAGAAGATGCAGAATGCGCAGAAGGCGCTGCAGGAGTTTGATATGCAGTTTGATTCGTTTATTGGCTAACGCTGCTCATCGAAACTGAGGTTCCCGCCTTCGCGGGAATGACGGTTTTAAGGGTAGCGAATCAAGCGCAGCCAACTTTTGACACGCACCCTTCATCCGTCATCCCCGCGCAGGCGGGGACCCAAGTTCGCCGGCGTACCATCTCAGCCAACTTGCAGCACAGGTGTAAAATACCGGGTTTCGACAGTCCATCGCCTCCCGCCATGCACATCAACCCCGAACGCAGCACCCGCCCCGACTACGACCTGCTGGTCCGCCAGGTCACCAGCGTCCTCGAAGGCGAACGCGACCTGACCGCGAACGCCGCGCAATTCTCCGCCCTGGTATACGATACCCTCGCCGACCTGAACTGGGCCGGTTTCTACCTGGCCGTGCCCGCGAAAAAAGGCGACGGCCAGGACCTGCTGGTCGGCCCCTTCCAGGGCAAGCCCGCCTGCGCCCGCATTCCCTTCGGCCGCGGCGTGTGCGGCGCGACGGCTGTCGAGCGCAAGACCATCGTGGTGCCGGACGTGCACGCGTTTCCGGGGCATATCGCCTGCGATTCGGCGTCGGCGTCGGAGATCGTGATTCCGCTGATCAAGGGCGACAAGCTGATTGGCGTGTTCGATATCGATAGCCCCAAGGTGGATCGCTTCTCGGAAGAGGATCGCGTTGGGCTAGAGCGGATGGTGGCGGCCTTCCTTGAGGGGACGGATTGCTGATACGTTGTCGGTTTGCCAGCAAACTTTGGTTCCCGCCTTCGCGGGAATGACGACTCTTGGAGAGCGGGCTCGCGGAAAAACCGAGGGCCGTAGCATGTGAAACGTCATTCCCGCCACTGGCGGCAATGACTCCCCGCGCAGGCGGGGACCCAAGTTCCCCAACCGACGCCCCCGCATTAAAATACAAGCTACACCTCACCCAACACCGAGACCCACCATGAACCAACTCGAACAGCTCAAGCAATATACCACCGTGGTCGCCGACACCGGCGACTTCCAGTCGATCAAGGCCTACGCCCCGCAGGACGCGACCACCAACCCGTCGCTGATCCTGAAGGCCGTGCAAAAGCCGGAATACCGCCCGCTGCTGGAAAAGGCCATCGCCGACGCGCCGCACGCGGAGATCGACGAAATCGTCGACAACCTCCTGATCGGTTTCGGCGTCGAGATCCTGAAGTACGTGCCGGGCCGCGTCTCGACCGAGATCGATGCCGCCCTGTCCTTCGACACGGAAGCCACCGTCGCCAAGGGCCGCGAGCTGATCGCGCTGTACGAGAAGGCCGGCGTGTCGCGCGAGCGCGTCCTGATCAAGATCGCCTCGACCTGGGAAGGCATCCGCGCCGCCGAGATCCTGGAGAAGGAGGGCATCCACTGCAACCTGACCCTGCTGTTCTCGCTGTGCCAGGCCGTGGCCTGCGCCGAAGCGGGCGTGCAGCTGATCTCGCCCTTCGTCGGCCGCATCTACGACTGGTACAAGAAGTCGACCGGCACTGACTACACCGGCGCCGACGATCCGGGTGTGCAGTCGGTCAAGCGCATCTACCAGTACTACCAGAAGTTCGGCTACAAGACCGAAGTCATGGGCGCGAGCTTCCGCAACACCTCGCAGATCCTGGAATTGGCCGGCTGCGACCTGCTGACCATCTCGCCGGACCTGCTGCAAAAGCTGGCCGACAGCGATGCGCCGGTCGAGCGCAAGCTGACCCATGACGCGAACGCCGACATCGCCAAGATCGACATCGACGAGAAGACCTTCCGCTTCATGCTGAACGAAGACGCGATGGGCACCGAGAAGCTGGCCGAAGGCATCCGCGCCTTCGTGGCGGATTCGATCAAGCTGAAGAAGATGATTGCCGAGATGCGTTAAACGTCACGCTGCGCGCACATGAGAACGCCGCCTTCGGGCGGCGTTGTTGTTTGTAGGGTTGGCGGCGCTGCCGCCGCCCCTAGGTCAGCAGGCCTTCAAACCCGCCAGGTAGGTATCCACCACATGCCCGCCCAGCGCCATCAGGTCGAAGCTGGTCGGCTCGAAGATCCAGTTGCGGATCAAGCCATCGATCATGATCCACCCGCCCATCGCCGCCTCGTGCGTGCCGACCTCGGGCCGCAGCATGCCCTTGCCCTTGGCCTGCTTCAGGTGGCCTTCCATCTTTTCCTTCCACATCCCGATCGACTCCCGGCGGCGCGCGCGCACCGAGTCCACCTCGTCCACGAACTCGGTCTTCAGGGTCGCGATCTCGAACACGCGGCGGGCCTTCTCGTCCTCGGCGACGATGCGCAGCACCGTCATCATCTCGTCGCGCAGGCACTGCAGCGGATCATCGAGCTCGCGCTGCTCCAGCACCTGCATCGCCTCGTCGATGGGGAACTTGGCGCGGTCCATCATGGCGTTGAACAAGGCGCCCTTGTCCAGGAAATGCCAATAGATGGCGCCGCGCGTCACCCCTGCGGCGCTTGCGATATGCTGCAGCGTTGTCCTGGACACGCCTTGTTTCGCGAACAATATTTCTGCTGCGTCTAGAATACTGTCGCGGGTCGCGGCCGCTTCTTCCTTGGTACGACGGGCCATTTTTGAACGCCTATACGAAAAATCGGGATGCCGAAAACAACTTACATACAATCGTGATAGTATATAAAACTAACTGCAAAAGCCAGCGATGATACCGGTCACAAGAGAGAAGTTGTCGTTCTGTGAGTGAGTCATCATCCTGTTCACTACCTAGAAGGAAGCATTAATGCGCTCTGCCCACTCCTCTTCCCTGTCCATGACCCGGATCGCCGCCGGCACCCTGGCGGCCCTGGTGCTGCTGTCCGCTTGCGGCAAGAAGGACGGCGCCGCCCCGGGCGCCGGCGGCCCTGGCGGCCAGATGCCGGCCCCGGAAGTCGGCGTCATCACCACCAAATTCGAACCGGTCGCCCTGCAGACCGAACTGCCGGCACGCGTCGAACCCGTGCGCACCGCCCAGGTGCGCGCCCGCGTCAACGGCGTCGTCCTGAAGCGCCTGTTCACCGAGGGTAGCGAAGTCAAGCAAGGCCAATCGCTGTTCCAGATCGACCCCGCGCCCTACCAGGCCCAGCTTAGCAGCAGCCAGGCGGCGCTGGCGCGCGCCCAGGCGACCCTGAACCAGGCCACGGCCCAGGCCAACCGCTACAAGCCGCTGGCCGAAGCCAAGGCGATCAGCGAGCAGGAATACACCAACGCCGTCGCGGCCCAGAAGACCGCCGAAGCCGAAGTGGCCGCGGCCAGGGCCCAGCTGCGCGTCTCGCAGATCAACCTCGGCTACTCCAACGTCTACGCGCCGATCTCGGGCCGCATCGGCCGCGCCCTGGTGACCGAAGGCGCGCTGGTGTCCGCCGCCGAAGCCACCGAAATGGCGCTGATCCAGCAGACCAACCCGATGTACCTGAACATCACCCAGTCGGCCAGCGAACTGCAGCGCCTGCGCAAGCAGGCCGGCGGCGCCAACAAGGCCTCCGGCCTGCCGGTCACCGTGATGCTGGACGACGGCACCGAGATGCCGGTGCGCGGCAAGCTGCTGTTCTCGGACGTGACCGTGGACCCGAGCACCGGCCAGGTGACCCTGCGCGCCACCGTGCCGAACGCGGACAACGCCCTGCTGCCGGGCCAGTACGTGCGCGTACGCCTGGCCCAGGCCGAGCTGCCGAACGGGATCCTGGTGCCGCAGCAGGCCGTGACCCGCGGCGGCGCCCAGGGCGACAGCCTGACCGTGATCGGCGCCGACAACAAGCCGGCCCCGCGCACCGTCAAGATCGCATCGCAGCAGGGCCAGAACTGGGTCGTCACCGAAGGCCTGAAGGAAGGCGAACGCGTGATGGTCGACGGCTTCCAGAAGCTGCAGATGCTGCCGCCGGGCACCCCGGTCAAGGTGGTGCCGTGGACGCCGAAGGCCGCCACCGCCACCGCCGCCGCGCCAGCCGCGCCGGCAGCGAAGTAAGCCGCAGAACAAGAACAGGAACCTCCAATGGCACGTTTTTTCATTGACCGCCCTATTTTCGCCTGGGTGATCGCGCTGTTCATCATGGTGATCGGCGGCGTCTCGATCACCCAGCTGCCGATCGCCCAGTATCCGAACGTGGCTCCGCCATCGATCGTGATCAATGCCGCCTATCCGGGCGCATCGGCCCAGACCCTGGAAGACTCGGTCATCTCCGTCATCGAGCGCGAGATGAACGGTTCGCCGGGCCTGATCTACATGGAGTCGAGCAGCTCCGCCAACGGCAGCGGCTCGATCACCCTCACCTTCGAAACCGGCACCGATCCCGACCTGGCCCAGGTGGACGTGCAGAACCGCCTGTCGCGCGCGGCCCCGCGCCTGCCGCAGGCGGTGAACCAGCAAGGCGTGCGCGTCGACAAGGTGCGCGCCAACTTCCTGCTGTTCACCATCCTGTCGTCCGACGATCCGAAGTGGGACCCGATCGCGCTGGGCGACTATGCCTCGCGCACCGTGCTGCCTGAACTCCAGCGCATCAAGGGCGTCGGCACCGCGCAGCTGTTCGGTACCGAGCGCGCCATGCGCGTCTGGATCGATCCGGCCAAGCTGGTGGGCTTGCGCCTGTCTCCCGCCGACGTCAACAACGCCATCCGCAGCCAGAACGCCCAGGTGGCCTCGGGCACCATCGGCGAACTGCCGCTCGCCGCCGGCCAGGAAATCAACGCGACCGTGGTCGTGACCGGCCAGTTGAACACCGTCGAACAGTTCGGCAACATCGTGCTGCGTGCAAATCCGGACGGCTCCACCGTGCGCCTGCGCGACGTGGCGCGCATCGAGATCGGGGGGCAGGCCTATTCGACCTCGGCGCGCCTGAACGGCAAGCCCTCGACCGGTATCGGTATCCAGCTGGCGCCGTCCGGCAACGCGCTGGAAACCGCGAAGCTGATCAAGACCCGGATGGAAGAACTGTCGAAGTTCTTCCCGGCCGGGATGAAGTACGCGATCCCGTTCGACAGCTCGAAGTTCATTGACATCTCGATCGAGCAGGTGGTGCATACCCTGATCGAAGCGATCGTGCTGGTGTTCCTGGTGATGTACCTGTTCCTGCAGAACATCCGCTATACCCTGATCCCGACCATCGTGGTGCCGGTCGCCCTGCTCGGCTCCCTGGCCACCCTTCTGGCGCTGGGCTTCTCGATCAACGTGCTCACCATGTTCGGCATGGTGCTGGTGATCGGTATCGTGGTCGACGACGCCATCGTGGTGGTCGAAAACGTCGAACGCATCATGAGCGAGGAAGGCCTGCACCCGCTGGCCGCGACGCGCAAGGCGATGGGCCAGATCTCGGGCGCGATCATCGGCGTGACCGTGGTCCTGATGTCGGTGTTCGTGCCGCTGGCCTTCTTCGGCGGCGCGGTCGGCAACATCTACCGCCAGTTCGCGGCCGTCATGGTGTCCTCGATCGCCTTCTCGGCCTTCCTGGCGCTGACCCTGACTCCGGCGCTGTGCGCCCACCTGCTGAAACCCGTCGAAGCGGGCCACCACCACGAAAAGAAGGGCTTCTTCGGCTGGTTCAACCGCAAGTTCACGGCCACCGCCAAGAACTACGAGAGCTGGGTCGCGCGCCTGCTGCGCGGCACCGGCCGCGCGATGCTGGTGTTCGTGGTCGTCACCGGCGTGGTCGCCCTGCTGTTCACGCGCATGCCGAACTCCTTCCTGCCGAACGAGGACCAGGGCTACGTGATCGCCAACATCCAGCTGCCGCCGGGCGCCACCCAGGAACGCACCAGCGAAGTGATGCGCCAGGTCGAAGGCTTCGTCATGAAGCAGCCGGAAGTGGCCAACATGGTCAGCGTGCTGGGCTTCTCGTTCTCCGGTTCCGGCCAGAACATGGCGCTGGCCTTCATTCCCCTCAAGGACTGGGACGAGCGCAAGGGCGACGGCTCGAGCGCGCAGGCGCTGGCCGGCCGCATCATGGGCGGCCTGTCCGGCGTGCGCGACGCCTTCATCTTCGCGCTGTCGCCGCCGCCGATTCCCGAACTGGGCCGCGGCACCGGCTTCACCTTCCGCCTGCAGGACCGCGGCGGCAACGGCCACAACGCCCTGCTGGCCGCGCGCAACCAGCTGCTCGGCATGGCGGCGCAAAGCCCGATCCTGGCCGGCGTGCGTCCGGAAGGCCTGGAAGACGCGCCGCAGGTGATGCTCGACATCGACCGCGACAAGGCGCAGGCCCTGGGCGTGACTTTCGACGCCATCAATACCGCGATCTCGACCTCGCTCGGTTCGTCCTACGTGAACGACTTCCCGAACGCCGGCCGCCTGCAGCGGGTCGTGGTGCAGGCCGAGGCCAGCGCCCGCATGCAGCCGGACGACCTGCTGCGCCTGAACGCGCTCAACGTCCAGGGCCAGCCGGTGCCGCTGTCGTCCTTCGCCACCACGCGCTGGATCACCGGCCCGATGCAGACCATCCGCTACAACGGCTATCCGGCGATGAGCATCGCGGGCGACTCCAAGCCCGGCTACTCGACCGGCGACGCGATGGCCGAGATGGAACGCCTGGCGTCCCAGCTGCCCTCGGGCTTCGCTTTCGAGTGGACCGGCCAGTCGCGCGAGGAAAAGCTCTCCGGCTCGACCATGGGCATCCTGATGGCCTTCTCGATGCTGGCGATCTTCCTGGCGCTGGCGGCGCTGTACGAGAGCTGGTCGATTCCTGCCGCGGTGCTGCTGGTGGTGCCGCTGGGCGTGCTCGGCGCGATCCTGGCCGCCATGCTGCGCGGTTATCCGAACGACGTGTACTTCAAGATCGGCCTGGTGACCATCATCGGCCTGGCGGCGAAGAACGCGGTGCTGATCATCGAGTTCGCCAAGGACCTGCAGGCGCAAGGCAAGTCGCCGATGGAAGCGGCGATCCAGGCGGCGCACCTGCGCTTCCGCCCGATCATCATGACCTCGCTGGCCTTCATCCTGGGCGTGCTGCCGCTGGTGATCGCCGGCGGTGCGGGCTCCGCATCGCAGCGCGCGATCGGTACCGGCGTGATGGGCGGCATGATCACCGCGACGGCCCTGGGCGTGCTCTTCGTTCCGGTGTTCTTCGTCGTGATCCGCAAGTTCTTCAAGGGCAGCGAGCGCCAGCGCAAGAAGTACGCGCATGAAGAAGAAACCCTCGTCGAGGACAAGAAAATATGATCAAACGCATCAAACTCATCGTGACTCCGCTGGCGCTGGCCATGGCGCTGGCAGGCTGCATGTCGCTGGCCCCCAAGTACGAGCGTCCGCAGGCGCCGGTGGCCGCCAGCTTCCCCGAGGCGCCGCGCGCCGCCACGGCCCCCGCCAGCCCGGCGGCCGGCGAGGCGCCGGCGGCCATCGAATGGCAGCGCTTCTTCGCCGACGCGCGCCTGAAGCAGCTGATCGAACAGGCGCTCGCCAACAACCGCGACCTGCGCATCGCCATCGCCAACATCGAGGGCGCGCGCTCGCAGTACCGCATCCAGCGCGCCGACCGCCTGCCGACCGTGGGCGCGGCCATTACCGGCCAGCGCCAGACCACCGGCGAGGACGAGCCGATCAACAGCGTCTACCAGGCCGGCCTGACCGTGTCGGCCTTCGAGCTCGATCTGTTCGGGCGCGTGCGCAACCTGTCGGATGCCGCGCTGGCGCAGTACCTGGCCACCGAGGAAGCGCGCAAGACCACGCAGATCAGCCTGATCGCCTCGGTCGCCAACGCCTACCTGCAGCTGCTGGCGGACGAGGAACTGCTGTCGCTGGCCCAGCGCACCGTGCAGACCCGCGAGGAATCGGACAAGCTGACCCAGCTCCGTTTCGAGAACGGCGTGTCCTCGCGCCTGGAAGTGCAGCAATCGCGCTCGCTGGTCGAGACCGCGCGCACCACCCTGGCGCAAGCCCAGCGCCAGCGCGCGCAGGACATCAACCTGCTCACCCTGCTGGTGGGCCAGCCGATTGCGGAAAACCCGGCCGGCGCCACCCTGGCGTCGACCGAGCTGCCCGAGCTGCCGGCCGGCCTGCCCTCGGACCTGCTCGCCAGCCGTCCGGACATCCGCGCGGCCGAGCAGCAGCTGATCGCGGCCAACGCCAACATCGGCGCGGCGCGCGCCAACTTCTTCCCGCGCATTACGCTGACGGGCAGCGTCGGCAGCGCCAGCACCGAGCTCTCCGGCCTGTTCAAGAGCGGCTCGTATGGCTGGACCTTCGCGCCGCAGGCGATCCTGCCGATCTTCGACTACGGCCGCAACACGGCAGTGCTGGGTGGTGCCAAGGCCCAGCGCGACGTGGCGGTGGCGCAGTACGAACGCTCGATCCAGACCGCGTTCCGCGAAGTGGCGGATGCGCTGGCGGGCCAGGCCACCTTCAGCGAGCAGCTGCGCGCCCAGCGTGCGGTGGCGGAAGCGGAAGCCGATCGTTTCAACCTGTCGGACCTGCGCTACCGCAACGGCGCGGCCAGCTACCTCGATTTGCTGGACGCGCAGCGTTCGCTGTTCCAGGCGCAGCAGCTGGCGATCCAGGCGAACCTGTTGCGCTTGCAGAACCAGGTGAGTTTGTACCGCGTGCTGGGGGGTGGGTGGACGGAGCCTGCGACGCCGGTGGCGGCGCGCTGAGCTGGTATCGGAACGGGCCTGCGGGCCCGTTTTTATTTTGTGGTGTGCATGCAGAACTTGGGTCCCCGCCTTCGCGGGGATGACGTGCGAGAGCCAACGCAAAGTCATCCTTGTCCGCAGCTTAGAGACCGTCATCCCCGCGAAGGCGGGGACCCAAGCTCATGTGCTCCGCAACTCGCGCACGCCCTTGCCCAACCGCTTGCGCAGCAAGGACCGCAGCGTCACCCCATCCTTGTACCCTACCTGCTCCGCAATCCGCTCCACCGCCACATCGCTCGTCCTGAGCAATGCACCGCCCGCTCCACCCGCAAGTCCTGCACATGTTCCACCGGCGTCTTCCCCAGCGTCTCGTCCAGCCTGCGCGCCAGGGTCCGTTTGCTGGTCGCCAGTGCGGCCGCCGCCGCGTCCAGGCTGAAGCGCTCGGCCAGGTGCTCGCGCGCCCAGCGGTCGAAACGGCTGACCAGTGGATCGTCATGGAGCAGGTGGTCGGAGATCACATAGGCGCTCTGGCTCGGCCGCGCGTCCACGATCAGGTAGCGCGCCACCAGGCGCATGCGCATTGGGCGACATGCCTGCCAGCTCGTTGGCGGTGCGGAAGGCATCGAGCACCGTCGCCAATCCGGTGTCGAACACCCCATCCAGGGCGAGAACGGCGATGCGCATGGCAAACCCGGTATCGATATAGTCAATTCTGCCAGTATCCCGCCGCGCCCCTCCCCTGTACAGTGACGCCACGTTTCAAGAAGGAGTACACACCATGTTCCAGAAAACCCTGGTCGCCGGATGGGGCGACATGGATTTCAATGCGCACATGCGCAATACCGCCTACCTCGACAAGTCGGCCGACGTACGCATGATGTATTTCGCCGAGCACGGTTTTCCGATGTCCGAGTTCATGCGCCTGCAGCTGGGGCCGGTCGTGATGCGCGACCAGATCGAGTACTTCCGCGAATGCCGCCTGCTCGACGAGATCACGGTGACCTTCGCGATGGCGGGCCTGTCCGAGGACGCCAGCCGCATGAACCTGCAGAACACCTTCTACCGCGACGGCGTGCTGTGCGCGCGCGTGACGTCGCTGGGCGGATGGTTCGACCTACGCCAGCGCAAGCTGGCGGTGCCGCCGCCCGAGCTGGCCGACCTGCTGCGCAGCCTGGCGCGTACCGAGGATTTCGCGGTCCTCCCGGGCAGCGCGCGCTGAGGCTTGTTGAAGCGCGGAATTGCGCTCCGGCGCACGCAATGCGTCAGCGATTTGGCTACACTGGACGCATCGACCGCGTTAGGACTGGCGCCTCGGGCGCCTGCCGGCCATGCGACAATTCTTGCATTCACACTGGAAGCTGATTGCGATCCTGCTTGCCATCGTGCTGGCGCTGATCACGGCGGAAATCGATTCCGCCCCCGCAGCGCCGCCGCTGTCGGCGCGCCTGCGCGCGCACGTGGAAGCGACCTCCGCAACGAAGCACGATGCTTCCGGGCGCTACATCGAGAGCGCGCTGAAGGCCTTCGGCTACGCCCCCGCGCATGTGGCGCAGGACGCGGGCGGACGCAGGCTGCGCAGCATCGAGGTCGCGCTGCGCAATGTGGCGCCGGGCGCGCGGCCCGAGCGTGTCTTCCTGGTCGGCGACCGCGGCAGCGGCACGGCGGCGGTGCTGGAGCTGGCGCGCTTGCTGAAGACCGTGCAGCCCAGCCGCGGCACCGAAATCAGGTTCGTGTTCTTCCTCGACCACGCCGCACCGGGTCCGGGCGGCTCCGCGGCCGCTGTGGGCAATAGTGCGGGCAGCGGTGCAGGCAACGGTGCGGGAAACTTCGTCGCCTTCGCCGGCACCATGGCCTCGTCGGCGCGGGTGCGCCAGGCGCTGGCCGCCTTCAAGGAGCAGCCGGATACGCTCGAGCATGGCCTGGCGGCGCCGGCCCACGTGATGGGCATGACGCTGTCCAGCCACGGCAAGCCCACCACGCCCCATCTCGGCGCCTACCCCGCCCTGCTGGTGACCGACACCGGTTTCCTGGGCTATCCCTATCACGAGACCACGGTGGACGCCGACAAGGTGGATGTCGAGGGCATGGCGCGCACGGTCACCGGCCTGGCGCGCACCCTCACCGCACTGGCAGGCGCGGTGCGGACCTGACGGTCTTCCTCCGGCCTCAGTCGGCCAGGAACATCTCCTGCAAGTCGTTCAGGAAGCGCTGGCCCAGTTCGGTCGGGCGGATCAGCTTGTGGTCGCGGTAGAGCAAGCCCTTGGCCTCGGCCGCGTCGAGGTCCCTGGCGATGGCGCTGATGCTCATGCCGGTGCGTTCGCCGAACAAATTCGGATCGAAGCCGTCCACCAGGCGCAGCGTATTGAGCATGAATTCGAAGCCCATTTCGGCGCGGGAGAGCTCGCGTTCTTCCTGCACCGGGTTGCCGCGCTGCGCCGCTTCCATGTAGGAAGCCGGCTGCTTGAAGCGCGCCTGGCGCAGGATGCGGTGCGGGAAGGAGAGCTTCGAGTGCGCGCCGGCGCCGATGCCCAGGTAGTCGCCGAACTGCCAGTAATTCAGGTTGTGGCGCGCGCGGCGGCCCTTGCGCGCGTAGGCCGACACTTCGTAGTGCTCGTAGCCGGCGGCCGCGGTCAGCTCAGCGATCATGTCCTGCATGTCGGCGCTGGCATCGTCGTCCGGCAGCTGGGGCGGGTACTTGGCGAAGACCGTGTTCGGTTCCATCGTCAGGTGGTAGAGCGACAGGTGCGGTGGCGCGAAGGACAGCGCCGTCTCCAGGTCGCGCCGCGCTTCCTCCAGCGTCTGCGTCGGCAGCGCATACATCAGGTCGAGGTTGAAATTGTCGAAGGTCGACTTCGCGATCTCGACCGCGCGCAGGGCTTCACCGCCGTCATGGATGCGGCCCAGGGCCTGGAGATGGGCCGGGTTGAAGCTCTGGATGCCGATCGACAGGCGGTTCACGCCGCTGTCGCGGTAGGCCTTGAAGCGCTCGGCCTCGAAGGTGCCTGGGTTGGCTTCCATCGTGACCTCGGCGTCCAGCTCGAGCGGCAGCAGGGTACGCACCATCGCCAGCAGCTGGTCCAGGGCCTGGGCCGACATCAGGCTGGGGGTGCCGCCGCCGATGAAGACGGTGTGGATCTTGCGGCCCCAGATCAGGGGCAGCGACTGCTCCAGGTCGAGGCGCACCGCGTCCAGGTATGCCTGTTCCGGCACCTCGCCCTTGGCCTCGTGCGAATTGAAGTCGCAGTACGGGCACTTGCGCACGCACCAGGGCCAGTGGATGTAGAGCGACAGCGGCGGCAGCGCCGTCAGGTTCAGCGCGCCCGGCTGCAGGTACTGCAGGGCGGCGGTGGCCGGCGAACGCGGTTCGCCGGCGCTTGTGCCCGATGCCTGGCCCGCGACTTTGATGGGAATCATTTCAATTTCTCGACGAGGGCGCGCAAGGCGTGGCCGCGGTGCGACATGCCGTTCTTCTGCGCCGGGTCCAGCTCGGCGGTGGTCTTGCCGAGCGAGGGAATCAGGAAGTACGGGTCGTAGCCGAATCCGTTGGCGCCGCGCGGCTCGGCGATGATCTCGCCGTTCCAACGGCCGTCGGCGATCACCGGCTGCGGGTCGTCGGCGTGGCGCACATAGACCAGCACGCAGTAGTAATAGGCCGACTTGTCGGCGTGGCCGGCCAGGTCGGCCACCAGTTTCTCGCTGTTGCGGGCGTCGGACTTCGGTTCGCCCGCATAGCGCGCCGAATACACGCCCGGCGCGCCGCCAAGCGCGTTCACGCACACGCCCGAATCGTCGGCCAGCGCCGGCAGTCCGGTCAGGCGCGCGGCATGGCGCGCCTTGGCCAGCGCATTCTCGACGAAGGTGCCGAAGGGCTCTTCCGCTTCCGGGACGTTGAATTCGCCTTGCGGGTGCAGGTCGAAGCCGATGGGTGCGAGGAGCTGGGCGAATTCCTTCAGCTTGCCGGCGTTGTTGGAGGCGAGGATCAGGCGTTGGGTCATGGCGGTGTGGGTGTTTTTTACGGCGGGGGGATATTTTACTGCTTTGGGGTGGTGCTTGCTTTAATAGCTGCGGTGCGAACTTGGGTCCCCGCCTGCGCGGGGACCCAAGCTAACTTATCAAACCGCCAAGCCCAGCGCTTGCCGCTGCAGCCTCACCAGATCGGTGATGCCCAGCTGCGCCAGATCCAGCAAACGGTTCATTCCCACCCGGTCGAACGCCGCGCCCTCGGCCGTGCCCTGCACCTCGATAAAGTGCCCCGTGTCCGTCATGACCACATTCATGTCGGTATCGCAATCCGAATCCTCGACATAATCCAGGTCCAGCACCGGCATGCCGCGGTACACGCCCACCGAGATCGCGGCCACGAAGTGCCGCACAGGCACCGCGCCGATCATGCCGCGGCCCGCCAGGGCCTGGAAGGCGTCGTAGGCCGCAACCATGGCGCCGGTGATCGAGGCCGTGCGGGTGCCGCCGTCGGCCTGGATCACGTCGCAGTCCAGGTGCAGGGTGCGCTCGCCGAAGGCTTCCAGGTCGAAGGCGGCGCGCAACGAACGGCCGATCAGGCGCTGGATTTCCTGGGTGCGGCCGGTCTGCTTGCCGCGTGCGGCTTCGCGGTCCATGCGGGTGTGGGTCGAACGCGGCAGCATGCCGTATTCGGCGGTCAGCCAGCCCTGCCCCTTCCCTTTCAGGAAGGGCGGCACCTTTTCCTCGATGCTGGCGGTGCAGATCACCTTGGTGTCGCCGCATTCGATCAGGACCGAACCCTCGGCATGCTTGGTGTACTGGCGCGTGATGCGGATCGGGCGCAGCTGGTCGACCGCGCGCCCGCTCGGGCGGTGTTCAAATGTCATGGATGTGCTTTCTTATTTGAGTAATTGGGAAGACTTCTCGATCGCCTCGCGGATCTCGGCGATCGCCTTTTCGATTTCGTCCTCGTCGAAGGCGTCGGTCTCGGACGGCGCCGGCTGGCCGGCGGTGATCGTCGTGCTGACCCCGTCCTCGGGCAGCATCTGGGTCGAGATGACGTTGTCCGTGGCGGCGCCGGGCACATCGGCCCCTTGCCACATGATACCGAGCGCCGTGGTGTTGTCGGCGCGCGCGCCGCCGATCGCGGCGGCCATCGACACCATGTCGGGAATCGCCTGCACCAGGGTGGAGGTCGAGAGCCGGTGCACGATCTCGGTGTCGGGCAGCATGCCCCACAGGCCATCGGAACACAGCAGCAGCACGTCGCCCGGCTCCAGGCTGGCCTGGCGCGAGAGTTCCACCTTCGGCGTGCCGGAGGCGCCCAGGCAGTTATACAGCTTGTTGCGGTCCGGGTGGGTATTGCGCTCGGCTTCCGTGGCGCGGCCTTTCTCGATCAGGTATTCGAGGTGCGAGTGGTCGCGCGTGCGCGCCAGGATCTGGTTGCGGCGCAGCCAGTACAGGCGCGAGTCGCCACAGTGCGCCCAGATCGCGTAGTTGTGCTGCACCAGGCAGGCCACCACGGTGGTGCGCGGCGTGTCCGGCAGCTGGTGCCTGGCCGCGTAGTCGTTGATGTCGCGGTGCGCCTGCTGCAGCGCCTCCTCCAGGAAGCGTTCGGGCTTCCTCACGTAGGGTTTGGCCTGCATGCGGAACAGCATCGAGATGGTCTGCAGGGCGATGGTGGCCGCGATCTCGCCGCGCAGGTGCCCGCCCATGCCGTCGGCCAGCACCAGCAGCAGCGCGTCGCGCGTGAAGCTGTAGCCCATGCGGTCCTGGTTGACCTTGCGCCCGCCGATGTGGCTTTGCTGGTAGACGGAAAACTGCATCATGCCTCCTTATTTGCGGCCGAGACCCAGGCGGCCCACCAGGCTACGCCAGCCGGATGCCCGTTCTTCTTCAACAGGTTCCGGCTCCGGCAGCGGCACCGCGGGCGCCGCCTGCAAGACCTTCTGGATCGCGAACACGCTCTGCGGACGCGCCAGCGGATCGAGCGCCAGGCAGGAACGCACCATGTCCACCAGTTCGCGCGAATAGCGCATTGCAAGTGCGTCGATCTGTGCCTGGAGCTTGTCGTCCACCCTCCGCGCGTCGACCGCCTGCGGCGTGGCGCAGGCCATGCACGCGAACATGGACGCGCCGATGCTGTAGATGTCGGTCCAGGGACCGAGCGCCGCGCCCCTGGCGCCCAGTTCCGGCGCGGCGAAGCCCGGGGTGTACATGGGTGCCAGCATCGGCGCGTCGATGTTGATGGTCTGGCGCGCCGCGCCGAAGTCCAGCAGCAGCGGCGAACCGTCCAGGCGCAGGTAGATGTTGGCCGGCTTGAGGTCGAGGTGGAGCAGCTTGTTGGCGTGGACTTCGCGCAGGCCGCCGCACACGCCGTTGAACACCTGGCGCACGAATTGCTCGCCCAGGCGGCTGCCGCGCCCCGCCACGCGCGCGATGTGGTCCTGCAGGGTATGGCCGGATTCGTAGGCCATCACCATGTACACCGTCTCGTTCGCGCGGAAGAAATTCACCACCCGCACCACGTTCGGATGGACGATCCTGGCCAGCGCGCGCCCCTCTTCGAAGAAGCACTTCAGGCCGATGCGGAAAATCGGTAGATTGGGCTTTGAAACAAGCGGTATGAGCTCGCCCGGCTGGCGCAAGGCGAGCGCACTGGGCAGGTATTCCTTGATCGCGACCGCGTTGCCTTCGCCGTCATATGCCAGATAAACAATACTGAACCCACCGGACGCAATTTTCTTTACAATGCGGTATCCGGCAATTTCCAGGCCATCGGGCAGGGGTGCGTTATTCTGAGCGGCCATCCAAGTGGGTTTCCTTGCTAAACAGGACGATTGTGTGGATAAATATCGGCTTTGTAAAGAATAAGAGCGTCTAACAAAAATCTCGGGGCAAGCGCTACAACGCCGCCATGGGGGTTTTGTGAGGCGCTCTAAAAATACCGGGGATCCCATTGAGCATTTCAAGCATGACTGGTTATGCGGTCGCCACCAGCGAAGGCGCTGCCGGCACCCTCACGATCGAGATCAAGAGCGTCAACTCGCGCTTCCTCGATCTTCAGTTCCGCATCAACGACGACCTGCGCGCGCTGGAACCCGAGCTGCGTTCGGCGATCATGGCCGCGATCACCCGCGGCAAGGTGGAAGTGCGCCTGTCCTTCGGCCGCAAGGCCAGCGGCGGCTCGCAAGCCCTCAACCAGGAGCTGCTGAACGACCTCGCGCGCCTGCAGGCTGAAGTGACCCGTCACTTCGCGTCCGCGCCCCAGATGACGGTGGCGGAACTGCTGCGCTGGCCGGGCGTGATCGAAGAATCGACCATCGGCCAGGAATCGCTCCAGGCCGACGTCGCCGCCCTGACCAAGACCACCATCACCGCCTTCGTGGAAAGCCGCAAGCGCGAAGGCGCGGCGCTGGACGCCATGCTGCAGTCGCGCATCGACGCCATGGAAGCCATCGTCAAGCGCATCACCCCGCTGATCCCGCAAGTCATCGCCCAGTTCCAGCAAAAGGCCATCGAGCGCATGCAGGACGCGCTGGGCCTGGCCGGCCACGGCAACCCGACGACCCTGACGCGCCAGGAAGTGCTGGAGCGCATCCGCCAGGAAGTGACCCTGTACGGCATCCGCATCGACGTGTCGGAAGAGCTGTCGCGCCTGTCGGCCCACCTGAACGAAACCCGTCACATCCTGAAGAAAGGCGGCCAGGTCGGCAAGCGCCTCGACTTCATGATGCAGGAACTGAACCGCGAAGCGAACACGCTGGGCGCCAAGGCCTCGGTCAAGGAACTGGCGGACGCGTCGATGGAGCTCAAGCTGCTGATCGAGCAAATGCGGGAGCAGGTGCAGAACCTCGAATAAGCGGGCGTTTCAGACGCCGGTTGGACGCGTCGGCGGGAGCACCCGCCAACCCTACGGTAGGGTTGGCGGGTTTCCCGCCGACGCGTTCAGCGTTAACATGAATGATCGCGAATGGATTTCGCAAAGAATAAGGATATGACCATGTTCCCATCCGCCTTCTCCGGCAGCCTGTTCATCGTCGCGGCCCCCTCGGGCGCCGGCAAGTCGACCCTGGTCAATGCCCTGCTGGCGCAGGAACCGGGCATCAAGCTGTCGATCTCGACCACCACCCGCCCTCCCCGTCCGGGCGAGCAGGACGGGCGCGAATACTACTTCACCACCGCCGAGGACTTCGTCAACCGCGCCGAGCGCGGCGAATTCCTGGAATGGGCCGAGGTGCACGGCAATTACTACGGCACCAGCCGCCTGACCGTGGAACAGGAGATGAAGACCGGCACCGACATCCTGCTGGAAATCGACTGGCAGGGCGCGCGCCAGGTCAAGAAGCAGTTCCCGGACGCGGCCGGCATCTTCATCCTGCCGCCGTCGATCGAGGCCCTGGAGGAGCGCCTGCACAAACGCGGGACCGACGAGCCCCACATCATCACCCGCCGCCTGCTGGCCGCCGGGGGTGAGATGGCTCACGCTCCGGAGTTCGAATATGCTATCATCAACGAAGAGTTCAACGTCGCCCTGGCCGAACTGCAGGCGATTGTCAAAGCGACACGTTGCCGTTTCGCCCAGCAGGCGGCCCGCAACGCTGCGCTGTTTGCCCAGCTGGGAATCCACGCGCAACAACCCCAATCGTAAGCGCGCGCACCTTTCGGTACGCCGCACGCATTGCTATTTATTTAGGAGCACACCATGGCCCGTATCACCATCGAAGACTGCCTCAAGAACGTCCCGAACCGCTTCCAGCTGACCCTGGCCGCGACCTACCGCGCTCGTCAGTTGCTGCAAGGCCACACTCCTAAGGTCGACGCCAAGGACAAGCCAACCGTCGTTGCCCTGCGTGAAATCGCTGCAGGCAAGGTTGGCCTGGAAATGCTGAAAAAGGTTCCTATGTAAGACCCCAGGGATTGCCTGGGTTAGTCAATCCGTTAATCTGTTATTCTGATGTTTCACTGCGGTTTGACGACATAGCGTATGAATTTGCCTTATCCGGATTCGACTCATCCAGGCAACACCAGCGGCCGGGCCAAGCGCCCGGATAACCGCCCGCAGGACCCGATCGAGGCCCCCGCACCCGGCGTCGCCTCCGTCACGCAGCTGATCAACAAGCTGTCCGACTACCTCACCCCCGCCGAACTCAAGAAAGTCAAGGAAGCCTACCGCTTCTCGGACGAGATGCACCTGGGCCAGGTACGCAAGTCGGGCGAGCCCTATATTTCCCATCCGATCGCCGTCGCCGAGATCTGCGCCGAGTGGAAGCTCGACGCCCAGGCCATCATGGCCGCCCTGCTCCACGACGTGATCGAAGACCAGGACGTCAAGAAGGACGACCTGGTCGAGCGCTTCGGCGCCCAGGTCGCCAATCTCGTCGACGGCCTGTCCAAGCTGGAAAAGATCGAATTCCAGAGCCAGGTCGAAGCACAGGCGGAGAATTTCCGCAAGATGCTGCTGGCCATGGCCTCCGACGTGCGCGTCATCCTGATCAAGCTCGCCGACCGCCTGCACAACATGCGCACCCTCGGCGTGATGATCCCGGCCAAGAAGCGCCGCATCGCCAGCGAGACCATGGAAGTCTACGTGCCGATCGCGCACCGCCTGGGCCTGAACAACATCTACCGCGAGCTGCAGGACCTGTCCTTCGCGCACCTGTATCCGCTGCGCTACCAGACCCTGTCGAAGGCGATCAAGGCCGCGCGCGGCAACCGCCGCGAGGTGGTCAAGAAGATCCTCGAGGCGGTCAAGAACCAGCTGGCGGCCGGCGGCATCCAGGCCGAGGTCTACGGCCGCGAAAAGACCCTGTACGGCATCTACAAGAAGATGCACAACAAGCACCTGTCCTTCTCGCAGGTGCTGGACGTGTACGGCTTCCGCGTGGTGGTCGACACCGTGCCGAACTGTTACGTGGCCCTGGGGACCCTGCATGCGCTGTACAAGCCGATGCCGGGCAAGTTCAAGGACTACATCGCGATCCGCAAGATCAACGGCTACCAGTCGCTGCATACCACCCTGATCGGCCCCTACGGCACCCCGGTCGAATTCCAGATCCGCACCCAGGAAATGCACCGCACCGCCGAGAGCGGCGTGGCGGCGCACTGGCTGTACAAGACCGGCGACTCGAACATGTCGGACCTGCAGCAGCGCACCCACGCCTGGCTGCAGTCGCTGCTCGACATCCAGCAGCAGACCGGCGACTCGGCCGAGTTCCTCGAGCATGTGAAAGTCGACCTGTTCCCGGATTCGGTCTACGTGTTCACGCCGAAGTCGAAGATCATCGCCCTGCCGCGCGGCGCCACGGCGCTCGACTTCGCCTACTCGATCCACACCGGCATCGGCGACCATACGGTCTCGGTCAAGATCAACAACGAGGAACAGCCGCTGCGCACCGAGCTGCACAACGGCGACATCGTGGAGATCGTCACCGATCCGGAATCGCGCCCGAGCCCGACCTGGCTGTCCTTTGTACGCACCGGCAAGGCGCGTTCGGCGATCCGCCACCACCTGCGCACGGTGAACGTGAACGAATCGGTGGAGCTGGGCCAGGAACTGCTGGCCGGCGCGCTGGCCCTGCGCAACATCCGCCCCGAGCTGGCCCCGGCCACCATCGAGAAACTGCTGGCCGAGTCCTCGGCCAAGTCGATGGACGAGCTGTACGCCGACATCGGCATCGGCAAGCGCATGCCGGCGCTGGTGGCGCGCCATATCTTCGGCCTGATGGACGGCGATCCGGACCTGATGCCGACCAGCCAGCCGCTGCCGGCCAGCAGCATCGATCCGGTCACGATCTACGGCAGCGAAGGCGTGGCCGTGCAGCTCGCCCCCTGCTGCCTGCCGATCCCGGGCGACCAGATCATCGGCCAGCTGCGCCGCGACCAGGGCCTGGTCGTGCACACCTGCGAGTGCCTGCCGGCCAAGCGGGTGCGCGCCAAGGAACCGGACCGGTGGATCGCCGTGCAATGGGGCGAGGAGCTGAACCGCCGCTTCGACTGCCGCATCCGCCTGCTGATCAACAACGAAAAGGGCATCCTGGCCCGGGTGGCCGCCGAGATCGGCGAGTCCGACGCCAACATCACCTATGTCGGCATGGACGAGGACGACGAACACAGCATGACCCAGCTGCGCTTCACGATCCAGGTCAAGGACCGCGTGCACCTGGCGCAATTGATCCGCAACCTGCGGCGCGTCGCGGGGGTCAACCGCGTCGAGCGCGAGCGCTCCTGAGCGGCTGCACACGATGCCGGCGCCCGACGACGCGATCCAGACGCTCATCCAAGAGGCCATGCAGGCCGCGCTGCGCGAGGCCGAAGCCGGCCAGCTCGACCAGGCCGGCGCCTTGTACCGCGCCGTCCTCGACCTCCAGCCCGGCCATGCGGGCGCCCACTTCGGGCTAGGCTGGCTGGCGCTCCAGGCGGGGCGCCTGCCTGAAGCGATTCCCTGCTTTGCCACCGCGGTACAGAACGACCCCGGCGAAGAAAGCTACTGGCTTGCCTACATCGACGTGCTGATGGAGGCGCGCCAGTTCGCGACCGCGCGCGAACTGCTCGAACTCGGCCGCCGCCATGGGCTGCAGGGCGCGACGATCGACGCCTTCGAACAGCAGCTGGCAAGCGCCGGCGAACCGCAGACGCAAGAGATCGACGCCGCCGCCGGCCTGTATGCGCGCGGACAGTTCGATGCCGCCGGCGATGCCGCGCGCTCCCTCACCGAGCGCTTTCCCCAGCATGCTTTCGGCTGGAAGCTGCTGGGCGCCGTCCTCTACAAGCAGCGCGCCGCTGTCGCCGCGCTCGAGGCCATGCGCAAGGCCGTGAGCTACGCACCCGACGATGCTGAAGCGCTCACCAATCTGGGCCTGGTGCTCAAGCGCGTCAACCTGCATGCCGAAGCCGAAAGCGTGCTGGGGCGCGCAATCGCACTCAAGCCGGACAGCGCCCATGCGCACAACCACCTGGCGGCGACGCTGCTGGAACTGGGCCGCCTGGCCGAAGCGCATGCCAGCGCCACGACCGCCAGGAGCCTGGATCCGGACTATCTCGACGCCTGGCACACGCTGGCCCTGATCCTCGACAAGCGCGGCCGTTCGGGCGAAGCGATCGAAGCCTACCGCGGGGTGCTGGAACGGGATCCGGACAATGTCGATGTGCGCACCAACATGCTGTTCTGCCTGAGTCATACGGAGGACGTCACGCCCGCTGCGCTGTTCGAGGAACACCGCCTGTTCGGGCGGCGGCTGGAAGCGCGCGTGCAGGCGTCGCGCCACTGGGAGAATGCGCCCGATCCCGAGCGCCCCCTGCGCATCGGCATCGTGTCGGGCGACCTGCGCAACCACGCGGTCTCCAGCTTCGCCGAGCCGCTGTTCGGCCGCCTGGCGGGGCGGCCGGGCCTGGTGCTGCATGCCTACTACACCTTCCCGGTCCACGACGCCATGACGGCGCGCCTGCGCGGCCACATGGCGCAATGGCGCGATGTTTCCGGGCTCGACGACGCGGCGCTGGACGCGCTGGTCCGCGCCGACGGCATCGACATCCTGATCGACCTGTCCGGTCACACCTCGTACAACCGCCTGTCCATGTTCGCGCGCAAGCCGGCGCCGCTGCAGGCGAGCTGGATCGGCTACCCGGGCACCACCGGCATGGCGGCAATGGACTACTACATCACCGACCGCCACCTGCTGCCGCCCGGGCAGTTCGATCACCTGTTCACGGAAAAGCTGGCCCTGCTCCCGGTGACGATCGCGTTCGCGCCGGCGGTGGAAGCGCCGGAAGTCGCGCCCCTGCCCGCGCTGGCGAACGGGTATCCCACCTTCGCCAGTTTCAACCGGGTCACCAAGATCAGCCGTGAAGTAATCGCCCTGTGGGCCAGGCTGCTGCGCGCCCTGCCGGACGCGCGCTTGCTGGTGGGCGGCATGCCCCAGGGCGGCGGGTACGAGCACTTGCATGCGTGGCTGCAGGAAGAAGGCATCGGTGCGGCGCGCACGCGCTTCCAGCCGCTGGTGGGCATGCGCGACTTCCTGCCGCTGTACGGCCAGGTGGACATCTGCCTCGACACCTTCCCCTATTCGGGCGGCACCACGACCATGTACGCCCTCTACATGGGCGTGCCGACCCTGACCCTGGCGGGCGACACGATGGCGGGACGGCAGACGGCCTGCCTGCTCGAGGCCAACGGCCTGCGCCAGTACATCGCCCGCGATGGCGACGACTTCGTCGCCAAGGGCCTGGCGGCGGCCGGCGACCTGGCGGCCCTGGCCGCCTTGCGCCCGGCGCTGCGCGCCGATTCGCCGCTGTGGTGGCCGGACGGGGTGACGCGGCTGGCCGACAGCGTCGAGCTGGCGCTGCGCATGATGTGGCGGCGCTGGTGCGCCGGGCTGCCGGCTGGGGCGCTGGAAGTTCCCTCCGGCCAGCCCTAGGACCGGCTATTGACCCAGCGCGGCGCGCTGGCGCTCTTCCTGCTCGCGCAGTTCCGGCGTCATGTTGTCGCCGAAGTCTTCCATCTCGAAGATCTGGCGGATCTCGATCTCGGCCTCGCCGGATTCCATCGGCATCGGCACCTTTTTCACCCATGCGATGGCTTCCTCGCGCGAGGCCACGCGCCAGATCCAGAATCCGGCGACCAGCTGCTTCGTTTCCGGGAAGGGACCGTGCTCGACGCTCACGCCGCCGTCCTTCGAAAAACGCACGCGCGCGCCGCGCGAGGACGGGTGCAGGCCTTCGCCGGAGACCATCACGCCGGCCTTGATCAGTTCATCGTTGAAACGGCCCATATCGGCCAGCAGCTGCTCGCTGGGCATGTGGCCGGCTTCGCTGTGGGGGTCGGCTTTGAGCAGAATCATGAAACGCATGGTGTCCTCCAGGTGGTTGTGATCGATGGGCGGCGGCTGGTTTGGCTGCCGTTTATCGTACGACGAATGGGGGGAGGCGGAATCGACAGCGGAACGAAAAATATTTGTGGCCTGCGCCCCTCGCCCGTCATCCCCGCGAAGGCGGGGATGACGACTCGTAGGCTAACGATCAGGATTGACGCAGCGTGGACGCCGAGTGAAGTCCCAGCGCAATAATGCTGTCAAACGCCGCACACGCCCCCGCGCAGGCCTCGGCCGTTTCCTCCGGCGTCCTCACCCCGGCCTTCAGCGCCAGCATGAATGCGCGCCAGCGCGCCCCCGGACCGCCTGCCGCCCCGCGCAGGTAGCGCAGCGGATGCGGCGCCAGGCGCTCGGCCAGGCGGCCGTAGAGCACGGTGCCGCCCAGCTGCGAACCTTCGATCACATAGCACACGCCCCAGCGATAGGCGCTGCTGGCCCCGGCCGGCCAGGCATGGATGGCGGCCGGCGCGCGCGGCGCGGGCATGCCGGGTTCAAGCAGGTCGAGCGCGATCAGGCCCAGGCGCTCCACTGCCGGCAGGGCCGCCTGCGGACCATCGGCATAGCCGGCCAGCCAGGCTTCCAGCGGCGCCAGCCAGTCGCGCACCATGCGCAGGTGGGCCGCGTAGTCGTCCATGCCGGGAACTTCGCCAGAGAGCGGCAGGCTGCTGTCGAGCCGCTCGTGGCGCGTGGCCGTGGCGGCGCGCAGCGCGGCCAGCGCATCCTGCTCGCGCGCGGTGTCGTGTGCCTGGTTCACCGTTCAGTCCGCATGGGGTTCGGGATACTCGACCGCGAGGATTTCGAGCTCGTCGATGCCGAGCGGCGTGTGCAGCTGCACCACGTCGCCCTCGCGCGCCTTGGTCAGGGCGCGCGCCACCGGCGAGACCCAGCTGATCTTGCCCTTCAGCGGGTCGAGCTCGTCGATGCCGACGATGGTGACGGTGTGCTCCTCGCCCGCCTTGTTGAGATAGGTGACGGTGGCGCCGAAAAAGACCTGGTCGTTGCCATGATGAACGCTCGGGTCGACCGGGAAGGCCGAATCCAGGCGCTTGGTAAGAAAGCGGATGCGGCGGTCGATCTCGCGCAGGCGGCGCTTGCCGTAGATATAGTCGCCGTTTTCCGAACGGTCGCCGTTCGAGGCCGCCCAGTGCACGATCCTGACCACCTCGGGCCGGTCGACGTCGATCAGCTGCAGCAGCTCATCCTTGATGCGCTGGTAGCCGCTTGGTGTGATGTAGTTCTTGGCGCCGGCGGGAATCGCCTGCGCCAGGGCCAACGCGTCGTCGTCGTCGTCCTCGTTGTCGGACTCTTTTACAAATGCCTTGTTCATGCGCCCTATTGTAGCGGCTGTGGCTTCGGGACGCCCTGCGGATGACGTATCATGGCAGCCATGAGACGAGCGCCCCCCTCCCGCAGCCGCTTGCTCGCGCCCCTGGCCCAGCTGGCGGCGCTGGTGTTGCTCGCCGAAGCCTGGACCTGGCAGGTCGGCGCGCGCATCGCCGCCGCCATCGCCGCCTGGCCGCCGCTGCGCCGGCTGGAAGGCCGCATCCGCGTCTTGCCGCCCTGGGCCGCGCTGGCCGCCTTCGTGCTGCCGGGCCTGTTGCTGCTGCCGGTCAAGCTGCTGGCCCTGCTCGCCATCGCCCACGGCCACGCCCTGGCCGGCATCGCGGGCTTCATCGTGGCCAAGCTGGGCGGCGCCATCGTCGTGGCCCGCATTTATATGCTGACCCTGCCCACCCTGCTGAGCGTGGCCTGGTTCGCGCGCTGGCACGGCGGCTTCGTGGCGCTCAAGGACCGCCTGCTGGCGGCCCTGCGCGCCAGCCCCTTCTACCGCCGCGTACGGCGCCTGATGGATGGCTGGCGCCATGGCGCACGCCGCCTGGTGCGCCGCCTGCGCCGCAAGGGCCGCGCTGTTCCCGAGCAGTCCGGCTACCTGCTGCGCGTGCTGCGCCGCTTCGGTGCGCGCATGCGCAGCAACGCGCGCGCCCGGCGCCAGAAGAAACCCGAAACCGGAGCCCCATGAGCGACCACCCCTCCCTTGCCGCCGAGATGCAATCGGCCACGTCCGAGATCTTCCTGTTCGACGCCGCCACCCTGGGCGTGGTCGACGCCAACCAGGCCGCGCGCCTGAACCTGGGCTACGACAACGCCACCCTGTGCAAGATGAACGCCTTCGACCTGGCTCCCTCGCTCGACCGCGCCGCCGTCGGCGAGCTGCTGGCCGGGCTGGGCGAGGACGTCGGCGCCCAGGTGGTGCTGCGCACCCGGCTGCAGCGCGCCAACAATGGCAGCTACCCGGTCAAGCTGTGCATCCTGCGCATCGTGCGCGAAGGACGCTCGCTGCTGCTGGCCATCGGCGACGACCTGTCGCTGGAACAGGCCGCGGTGCAGGCGCTCGAGCAATACCAGGCGCGCTTCAACGCCGTCGTCAACAACACACCCGGCCTGGTTTACCAGTTCGTGCTGCATCCGGACGGGCGCACCGATTTTCCCTACCTGAGCGACGGCTGCCAGGCCCTGCTCGGCCTGTCCGTGCTGGAACTGCAGCACGAGGCCGCTTTGTTCGAGCGCCTGATCCTGCCGGACGACCGCAAGGGCTACCAGGAAGCGATGCAGGCCTCGCGCCAGGCGATGTCTGCCTGGAACTGGGAGGGGCGTATCTGGATCGACGCCTGGAAGGACGTCAAGTGGATCAACCTGCGCGCCACGCCCCACCTGCTGCCTGACGGCGCGCTGCAGTGGGACGGCATCATGACCAACATCACGACCAGCCGCGAGGAACAGGAAGAGGTGCGCCGCTCGCGCGCCCGGCTGGCCGAGCTGACCGCCCACATCGAGCAGGCCAAGGAACAGGAGCGCACCCGCATCGCGCGCGAGATCCATGACGACCTGGGGGGCAACCTGACCGCCATCAAGATGGCGCTGGCCATGCTCTCGGCGCGCCTGCCCGAGGACCAGCCGGCCCTGCTCGACAAGGCCGCCTATGTCGACGACCTGGTCGACCGCACCATCGAGGCCGTGCACCGCATCTCGCTCGACCTGCGCCCCACCACGCTGGACCTGGGGCTGGTCGCGGCGCTCGAATGGCAGGCGCAGGAGTTCGAGAAGCAGATGGGCATCGCCGTCATCATGCGCTGTCCCGACAAGGACATCGAGCTCGACCCTGACCACGCCGCCGCCCTGTTCAGGATTTTCCAGGAAGCACTCACGAACATCGCCAAGCACGCCGCCGCCACCCGTGTGACGGTGGCGCTGCGGCGCCAGCGCCAGCAGCTCACCCTGAGCATCTGCGATAACGGACGCGGCATGACGCCGGCGGACCGTCTCAAGCCCCAATCCTTCGGCCTGCGCGGCATGAAGGAGCGGGCCAAGGCGCTCGGCGGCACGCTGGCCTTGTCGCCGGCGCCCGGAGGTGGCACGATGGTGACCATCAAGACCAGGCTGGCGCAGGCCGGCGGCGCGGGACGCTCCGCGCCGGCTGCCCTGCACAATCATGCCGCACAAGAAGAATGACAGATAAAGCAACTATCCGGGTTTTCATTGCCGATGACCATGCCATTGTCCGCGAAGGACTCAAGCAGATCCTGGCCGAGCAGCGCGACATCATCGTCGCCGGCGAGGCCGAGAACGGCATCGACGCCACCAAGCTGATCGGAAAGGCGCGCTGCCACGTCATGCTCCTCGACATTTCGCTACCAGACCGCAACGGCATCGACGTGCTCAAGCAGGTCAAGAAGGACCGGCCGGAGCTGGCGGTGCTGATGCTGTCGATGCACCGCGAGGACCAGTACGCGATCCGCGCGCTCAAGGCCGGCGCCTCCGGCTATCTCACCAAGCAGAGCGCGCCCAAGGAGCTGGTGACGGCGATCCGGCAGGTCGCCTCGGGCCAGAAGTACGTGAGCGCCGCACTGGCCCAGACCCTGGCCAGCCAGATCGGCGACGACCATGAAACGGCGGTGCACGAGACCCTGTCCGACCGCGAATACCAGACCCTGACCATGATCGCCTCGGGCATGACGGTCAGCGAGATCGCCAAGGAATTGTCGCTGTCGGTCAAGACCGTCAGCGAGTACCGCGCCCGCCTGCTGGTCAAGATGAAGCTCAAGACCAGCGCCGAGCTGACCACCTACGCGATCCGCAACGGCCTGGTCGACTAGCTGTCGTTTTGGCACGGCGGACGGAAATAAGGCACTTTGTTACCGTTTATTTATTGATGAGAAGCAAAAAAGCTGCTTATCATGTCGGGATTAGTGCCTGTGTGTTTACATCATGTCGAACCTGCCGTCCCCTTCCGCCGCGCCCGCCGCCCTGAGCGCAGCCTCGAACCCCGCCGCGAATCCTGCTGATATCGCCCGCGAAGCCTTCCGGCGCCTGGCCACGCGCCGCATCGCGCCCACGCCCGACGCCTACCGCGCGATCTATGACGAGATCGCCGGCATTCCGCCGGCCCCGCCGGCGCCGGCGCCCGACAGCGGCGCTGTCGAGGTGCTGGCAGGCTTCGCGCGCCGCCTGGCCGAGACCCCGGGCGAGATCTCGGAATACGGCCGGCGCATGGTGCGCTCGGTCAAGGCCGGCGACTGGAGCGCCACGACCCAGGCCCTGGGACAGTTGTCCGAACGTCACCTGCGCCGCAACACGCCGATCATGGCGCTCGGCGCCGAAGAGCCCGACACCCGCCTGCTGCGCGAAATGCTGGCGCGCACCCTGTCCTTCGCCGTGGCTTCGCTGCTGGACGGCAGCCCGGCCCTGGTGGCGGAGGCCGAAAGCCTGGGCAGCGCGGTCAAGGCCGCGACCGGCGAAACCGAACTGCAGGACATCGCCTCGCGCCTCAAGCAGCTGTGCTACCAGATCGAACTGCGCGGCGGCGACAAGGTCGAAGAGCAGCAGCTGCTGCTGCGCCTGTTCAAGCTCCTGCTCGACAACGTCAGCGAGCTGCTCGACGACGACAGCTGGATGCGCGGGCAAATCGCCACCGTGCAGGACCTGATCGCCGGCCCGCTGGATGCGCGCGCGCTGGAAGACGCCACCCGCAGCTTGAAGGACGTGATCATCAAGCAGGGGCACTTGAAACACGGCATCGCCGATGTCAAGTCGACCATGAAGACCATGATGATGACCTTCATCGACCGGCTCGGCTCGGCGGCGGCGGCCAGCAGCGAGTACCACGCCAAGCTGGGCGGGCTGTCGGAGCGCATCGGCCGCGCCGGGGACATCAATGAACTCAACGACGTGCTGGAAGAAGTGCTGCGCGAGACGCGCAGCGCCCAGGACGAAGCCCTGGCCGCGCGCGACCGCATGGTCGCCGCCCACCGCGAAGCCCAGGCGGCCGAGCAGCGCATCCGCGAGCTGGAAGCGGAACTCCAGCACATGAGCGAACTGGTGCGCGAAGACCAGTTGACCGGCAGCCTCAACCGCCGCGGCCTGGACGACGTGTTCGAACGCGAAAGCGCGCGCGCCGACCGGCGCAACACGCCTTTGTGCGTGGCCCTGCTCGACCTGGACAATTTCAAGCGCCTCAATGACACCTATGGCCACCTGGCCGGCGACGCCGCCCTCAAGCACCTTGTCAAGGTGGTCAGGGACACCCTGCGCTCGATGGACGTGATCGCGCGCTTCGGCGGCGAGGAGTTCCTGATCCTGCTGCCCGAGACCACGGTCGACGCCGCCGCCGCCGCCATGGTGAGGGTGCAGCGCGAGTTGACCCGCCACTTCTTCCTGCACGAGAACGAGAAGATGCTGATCACCTTCTCCTGCGGCGTGGCGCTCAGGCTGCCGAACGAGGACCAGCTGTCGCTGATGGCGCGCGCCGACAAGGCGATGTACCAGGCCAAGAACACCGGCAAGAACCGGGTGGTGGTGGCGGACAACCCTTAAGCCGCCTTCGCTCTTATCATCCAGCTACGCCGCGCTCTGGGAAACCGGTCTGCGGCGTTGTTCTTTTATTAGCGGGTTGCGGAGGATTGCGCCGGCTCTGGAAAAAAATTTCTCAGAAAAAATAATTTTTTTTGCCCTAAAGTCTGGATTTTTCCCGCCGACAGGAGCGCGGCAGAGTGATATGAGAGCGACAAGGGCGAAAAAAATCTGCATTTTTGCCCCTCAAGTTTTTCCCTAGAATAACGTTACCAGCATCAACAGCGGTTTGATCGTCACAAGAACAGCGTGGCGGACCAAAGTGAACAGGGCACAGCAGCCCACCCCTGAAAGACATTAGTCTGGAGAAATACCATGGCATCCGTAATCAACACCAACGTCGCATCCCTGAACTCGCAGCGTAACCTGTCGACCTCGCAGGCTTCCCTGAACACCTCGATCCAGCGCCTGTCGTCGGGCCTGCGCATCAACAGCGCCAAGGACGACGCTGCCGGCCTCGCGATCTCCGACCGCATGAACTCGCAGATCAAGGGCATGACCCAGGCGACCCGCAATGCGAACGATGGTGTGTCGATGGCCCAAACCGCTGAAGGCGCCCTGTCGAGCTCGGGCGACATCCTGCAGCGTATCCGCGAACTGGCAGTGCAGTCGTCGAACTCGTCGAACTCGGCTGGCGACCGCAAGGCCCTGCAAACCGAAGTTACCCAACTGACCTCGGAACTGAACCGCATCGCCGGCACCACCGAATTCAACGGCCAGAAGCTGCTGGACGGCACGATGGGCACCGCGAACTTCCAGGTCGGCGCCAATGCAGGCCAGCTGATCTCGATGACCGGTTCGAACTTCACCACCTCGACCTACGGCAACAACCGTCTGGACGGCAGCGCGGTCCAGGCCAGCTCGGCATCGGCCAACAACGGCATTGCCGGCGGCACCATGACCATCAACGGTTCGCTCGGCTCGGAAGACATCACCATCGCGACCGATGCATCGGCCAAGGAAACCGCAGCCATGATCAATGGCAAGAGCGGCGACACCGGCGTGACCGCCGAAGCCAAGACCGAAGCCCTGCTGAAGGCGACCGCTGGCAAGTCGTACACGCTGGACATCACCTCGGACAACTCGAGCGCCGTGACCGTCTCGTTCTCGGTTGCTACTGACGACGCTAACGGCTACGCCGCGGCAGTCAGCGCCTTCAATGCCCAGTCGGCAAAGACCGGCGTGACCGCTTCCTACGATGCGGCCAACGGCGGCCTGAAGCTGACCAACGCCAGCGGTGAAGACATCAAGGTCGACAACCAGTCGACCGATGCCACCTCCCTGGCCACCCTGGGTACCTACGACGCTGACGGCGCCCCGATCGCCACCCCGGCAACCACCGAAGGCGCAAACGGCGCAACCGCCACCGGCCGCCTCGTGCTGGACTCGGAGCAGAGCTTCTCCGTGGTCGACCCGTCCGGCTTCAACATCGACAACGTGAGCGGCTCGTCGGAACTGAAGTCGGTCGCCGACCTCGACATCAGCACCTTCGACGGCGCCCAGCTGGCCATCAAGGTTGCCGACGCAGCACTGGGCCAGGTGAACAGCCAGCGTGCGGAATACGGCGCACTGCAGTCGCGCTTCGAATCGGCGATCTCGAACCTGCAATCGTCGACCGAGAACCTGTCGGCTTCGCGTAGCCGTATCGTCGACACCGACTTCGCTGCTGAAACCGCGAAAATGACCCGCGGCCAGATCCTGCAGCAAGCTGGTACCTCGATGCTGGCCCAGGCGAACTCGCTGCCGAACGGCGTCCTGTCGCTCCTGCGTGGTTAATCCCGGACTAGCTAGTCCATCCGTGTTGTAAAACGGATCCTCGGCTGAAGAAATTCAGCCGAGGATTTTTTGCTAGGGAAGTCACATGAACATCCAATCGCTTGGTTCACCCGTGGCGTCACGGCTGGAGGAGCGCACGCTTCCGGCGCTCGATCAGCAAAATGCGCAGTCCGCCAAGGCGCCGGCGCAAGCCCTTGATGCCCCCCCGCCTTCGCGCGAGCAGGTCACCGATGCTGTCAAGAAGATCAACGAAAGCATGAGCGCCTCCTCGCAAAGCCTGGAATTCGCGATCGACGAGGACAGCAAGGAAATCGTCGTCAAGATCATCGACCAGGGCACGCGCGAAGTCGTGCGCCAGATCCCGTCCGTCGAAGCGCTCGAGATCGCCAAGTCGATCGACAAGATGCGCGGTCTCCTGATCAGCCAAACAGCCTGATCCTCCTCACCATGGCCAGCGTGCTTCCCGCCCGGGAACGCACGCTGCGCTTGTCTGCTCGTCAACTCCCGCTCAACTATTTGAATTGGGCCCCCTTTCCTACTCTTAAGTCCGGTTTGCTTCTGTCGATAATGACTTACATTATCGCTTTCACGGGAGAAACAAAGTGGGCATCAGTTCATCCGGCATCGGTTCCGGGCTCGACGTCGACGGCATCATCGCAAAGCTGATGCAAGCCGAGGCAGCGCCGCTCGCGAACTTCGACAAGAAGGCATCCGTCCTGCAGTCACGCATGGCCGCGCTCGGCAAGGTCAGCGCCGCCGTGGGCGTGTTCCAGGGCGCCCTGACCGCGCTCAATTCTCCCTCGACCTTCAGCGCCCTGAGCAGCACCTCGAGCAACAAGGACATCCTGACCGGCAGCGCCGGCGCCGGCGCGGTGGCGGGCAAGTACAAGATCAACGTGTCGCAACTGGCGTCGGCGCAAAGCCTGAGCACGGCCGGCAAGGCCAGCATGAGCTCGACCATCGGTTCCGGCGCCAAGACGGTCCTGACCTTCCAGTTCGGCAGTATCGGCGGCGGCGACTTCGGCGTGGCCGGCAGCGCCCTCGCCCCTTCGATCGCGACTGGCGGCATCAGCAACGGCTCGCTGTCGATCAACGGCACCGCCATTCCCACCAGCGCGACCACCCGCAGCGCCGCCCAACTGGCCGAAGCGATCAACGCCAAGAGCGAGACCACCGGCGTGACCGCCAAGGCCGGCCCGGCCACCAGCAGCGCGTCCCTGTTCGCCGGCTACGGCGACGTCAGCGTCGCCAGCGGCGCCAGCTACGGCCTGACCGTCGGCGGCGTGCAGATCGTTTCCCACACCGACGACACGACCCCGCTCGGCGCGGCCGGCATCGACGCGGCCCTGGCCAGCGGCAACGTGAGTTCCGCGCTGGCCGCCGCCAACATCACCGTCAGCGGCACGGCCGCCGCCGGCACCCTGCAGTTCACCGCGGCCGACGGCTCCAACCTGACCGTGACCGAGGCCGTGAGCGGCGCCGTCACCGGCGGCACCAAGGGCGTAGGCAATGCGAACACCGGTTCGAGCGTCACCACCACCGCCGGCGTGACCCTGAGTTCCAGCGACGGCACCCAGATCCTGGTAGGCGGCACCAATCCGGCCGCGGCCGGCCTGACGGCGGGCAGCGCCGGCAGCTACCTGGGCGGCGCCTCCTTCGTGCAGGACGGCGCACAGGCGAGCGGCACCGTGACCCTCGAGGCCGGCGACCAGTCGCTGCAGGGCATCCGCGACGCCATCAACAAGGCCAACATCGGCGTCACCGCGACCATCGTCTCGGACGGTGGCGACAACCCCTATCACCTGGTGCTGACCTCGAACAAGACCGGCGCCAAGTCCTCGATGAAGATCGGCGTCGACGGCGACGGCGGCCAGCCGCCCAACCCGGACATCGCCGCCCTGCTGGGCCACGATCCGGGCGGCGCCCAGGGCCTGACCCAGACCAGCGCGGCCCAGGACACGCTGCTGAACATGAACGGCATCGATATCCGCAGCAGCAGCACCACCGTGACCGAGGCGGTGCAGGGCGTCACGCTCGACGTCAGCGCGGTCGGCAGCTCGACCCTGAACGTCAGCCGCGATACCGCCGCGGTCTCGACCGCCGTCAACGGCTTCGTCAAGGCGTACAACGACCTCAACAAGACGATTTCGAGCCTGACCGGCTACAACGCCGAAACCAAGACCGCCGGCGTGCTGCAGGGCGACGCCTCGGTGCGCTCGATCCAGAGCATGCTGCGGCGCCAGCTCGGCGCGGCCGTCGAAGGCCTGGGCGGCAAGCTGACCACGCTCGGCCAGGTGGGCATCACCTTCCAGAAGGACGGCAACCTGGCCGTCGATTCCGGCAAGCTGAACAAGGCCGTCACCGAGAATTTCGCCGAGATCGGCGGCCTGTTCGCGGCGATGGGCAATGCCACCGACGGCATGGTCAAGTTCGAGAAATCGGGCGCGGCCACCAAGCCGGGTACCTACGGCGTCAACATCACCACCCTGGCCAGCCAGGGTACGCTGACCAGCGCCGCCGCACTGTCGGGTTCGACCACGATCGCCGCCGGCACCACCTGGCGCATCACGCTCAACCAGACCGACCCGGTCACCGCCAGCAAGACGCAGGACATCGCGCTGACCGCCGGCACCTATACCAACGCCCAGCTGGCCTCGATGCTGCGCGCGGCGGTCAACGGCAACACTAGCTTCGCCGGCGCCGGCGACACGATCGAGACCAAGGTCGACGACAACGGATTCCTGTCGATCTCGTCGAGCAAGTACGGCTCGACCTCGAACATCGCGCTCGCCACCGTCAGCGGCACCGACCCGGCCACCCTGTTCGGCAGCGCCACCCCGGTGGTCGGCAAGGACGTCGAGGGCACGATCGGCGGCGTCGCCGCGACCGGCAACGGCCAGAAACTGAGCGCGGCGGCCGGTTCGCCCGCCGAAGGCATCGACCTGTCGATCACCGGCGGCGTGATTGGCGAACGCGGCACCGTCAGCTTCTCGAAAGGCTTCGCCTTCGAACTGACCAACCTGGCCGCCGGCTTCACCGGCAAGGGCAGCCTGCTCACCAGCAAGACGGACGGCCTGAACATCAGCCTCAAGTCGGTCAACACGGCGCGCGACCAGTTCAACTCGCGCCTGGAAGGCATTGAAAAACGTTACCGGGCCCAGTTCACTGCGCTCGACTCCGCGCTGATGTCGATGCAGTCGACCTCGGCCTACCTGACCCAGCAGCTTGCGGCGCTGAACGCGAACGCGGGCTAATCCCACGGAAAACCTGGAGAAGCAACATGTTTGGAACCATGAAACGCGGCGTCAACGCCTACGCCAACGTCGGTCTCGAGACCGGCGTCGCGGCGGCCTCCCCGCACAAACTGGTCGTCATGCTGTATGACGGCGTGATGGTCGCGCTGCTTGGCGCCATCAGCAATATCAAGTCGGGTAACATCGCGGCCAAGGGCAACGCGATCTCGAAGGCGATCACGATCATCGACAACGGCCTGCGCGCCTCGCTCGACAAGAAGGCCGGCGGCGACATCGCCGAGAACCTGGACTCGCTCTACGACTACATGAGCCGCCGTCTGCTGGAAGCGAACATCAAGAACGACGCCGCGATCGTTACGGAGGTGCACAGCCTGATGTCGGACCTGCGCGAAGCCTGGGTCGCCATCGGCGACCAGCCCGCCCCGCCGCCGGCCGCCGCGACGGCCATGCCGAAAACCGCTACCCTGGTGAGCGTGTAATGATGATGATGACCCAGCAAGAAGTCGTGACCGTGTACGAGACCATGGTCGGCATCACCGACCAGATGCTGCACGCCGCCACCGCCAGCGACTGGGACCGCCTGGTCGAACTCGAGCAGGAATGCGCCGCCTGTGCGCGCCGCCTGCGCGAGAACGAGGGCGTGCCCGCCCTGGCCGGCCAGGAGCGCGTGCGCAAGGTCAACGCCATCCGCAAGATGCTCGACGCCGACCGCCAGATCCGCGACCTGACCACCCCGTGGATGGCGCGCCTGTCGGCCCTGATCGGCAATACCGCCACCGAACGCCGCGTCGCGCGCGCCTACGGCGTCTAAGCCGCTTCCCTGACGGATGCTGCCGCGCGACCTGGTCTCCGCCGTCGGCCGGGTCGACCCGGCCCAGGCGCCCGAACGGACCGCCGATCCGCGCCAGCAGGCCTTCCAGCGCGCCGTCGCGCCCCTGCTGGGCAAGGCCATCCACGGCGAAGTGCTCGCCAAGCTCACCGACGGCAGCTTCGTGGTCAAGGTGGCCGATGTCCCGGCCCGCATGCAGCTGCCCCCCGGCGCCCAGGTCGGCGCCGACGTTCCCCTGACCCTCGTCTCGCTCCAGCCGCGCGCCACCTTCCAGGTCGGCGCCCAGGCCACGACCGCCTTTTCCGAAGCCGGTCCGCCGCTGCCTGACGGCGCCGACCCGTCCAAGGCCCCGCTGGCCTACCGCGAAGGCTCTCCGGTCGGCCGCGCGGCCGCCCTGCTGGCCCAGGCCGGCGCCAACGCCACGCAAGCCTTCGCCGCCGGCGCCGAGGCCAACGCCACCCGGCTCAGCCCCACCGGCCAGGCGATCGCGAACGTGCTGGCCGCGGCCGGCAAGGCCGAAACGCCGATGGCCGGCCTGGTGGGCCGCGCGCCCGTGGTGGCCGGCCCCTCGCTCGACTCCGGCGCGATCGCCCAGGGCCTGCAGCAGGCCGTGGGCAAGAGCGGCCTCTTCTACGAATCGCACGTGGCCGAATGGGCGCAAGGCGCCCGCCCGCTGGCCGAACTGGCCGGCGAGCCCCAGCAGCAGGCGGCGCGCGAAGGCGCCCGCCCGGTCCTGACCGATCCCGCCACCGCCCAATTCGTCAATCTGCAGCTGGCGACCCAGGAACAAGCTCAGATCGCCTGGCAGGGCCAGTTGTGGCCGGGCCAGCCGATGGAATGGGAGGTGCGGCGCGAGGATGACGGCGATGGCGACGCCGCCCAGGACCCCGAGCAGGCCGCCTGGCACAGCCGCCTGCGCCTGCGCTTTCCCGAATTGGGCGAACTGGACGCCACCCTGAGTTTCGTCAACGGCGCCCTGCAGGTGCGCTTCGCGGCCGGCAGCGAGGACAGCGCCGCCCTGCTGCGCCGCCACGCGCCCGAATTGGCCACGGCGCTCGAGGCGGCCGGCACGCGCCTGCAGGGCTTCGAGGCGCGCGCCGTGGAAGCGGGCGATGAGTGAGAGCGGCAAGCGCCGCCAGAGCGCGGTCGCCCTCGCCTACGGCGCCGGCGACCCGGCGCCCAAGGTGGTGGCCAAGGGCCAGGGCCTGGTGGCGGAAAAGATCATGGAACGCGCGCGCGAAGCGGGCGTATTCGTGCACGAGTCGAAGGAGCTGGTGTCGCTGCTGATGCAGGTGGACCTGGACCGCGAGATCCCCCCGGCCTTGTATCGGGCGATTGCAGAACTGTTGGCCTGGTTATATCATATCGAGTCGGCACAAGCCGGCAGCCCACCCAGCCCCGTGGCAAGGACAACGAGTAGCAATGAATAATGCAGAACTGGAAAACTGGCACGACTACGAAGTGAGTTCGCGCCGCGAGATCGTGTCCCTGCTGCGCCAGATCGGCGAGAAGAACCAGCTGGTCCGCATGCTCGTCAAGGGCGAAGCGGACGTTGCCGTGACCTCGATCCTGGAAGTCGACGAGGACGGCGACACGCTGGTGCTGGACCGCTCGATCGATCCGCTGCAGAACGACCGCATCGTGGCCGCGGGCGAGGTGCGCTGCGAAACCACGCTCGACAAGATCCGTATCCTGTTCACGGCCGAAGCCCTGGGCGAGACCAGCTACCGCGGCGGCCTCGCCCTGCGCGCCGATATCCCCCCGACCCTGATCCGCCTGCAACGGCGCGAGTACTACCGCATGCCCACCCCGGTAAGCAACCCGGTGCGCGCGCTGATTCCGCTGCCGCTGGAGCTGGGCGGCGGCACCGCCGTCTTCCCCCTGCACGACATCAGCGTGGGCGGCATCGCCATCCTGGACAACCGGATGCAGCTGGACACCACGATCGGCAAGGTGATCGAGAACTGCCGCATCGAGCTGCCGGAGATCGGGCCGATCACGGCCTCGCTCCAGATCCGCAACTCGCTCGACATGACCTTGCTGAACAACAAGACCAACCGGCGCCTTGGCTGCCAGTTCGTCGACATCTCGCGCGGCGCCCTGGCAGGGGTGCAGCGCTACATCACCAAGCTCGAACGCGAACGCAACGCCCGCCTGGCCGGCCTGGCCTGAAGCAGCGGCGTCCGCGTAAAAGCGGTATAGATTTTATACCAATTGATGCTCTTTCCAAGTGACACTTGGGCTACACTAAGGGTATCTGCACCTGCCGACGCGACGCCGATGCCCCCCAGTTCCCCGGAAAACCTGTTTTCTGCCGCATTCTCCCATTCGCAGGTCGGCATGGCCCTGGTGGGCCTGCGCGGCCATTGGCTGGAGGTCAATCCTTCGCTGTGCCGGATTCTCGGCTATTCGCGCGGCGAGCTGCTGGCCACGACCTTCCAGGAACTCACCCATCCCGAGGACCTCGACGGCGACCTGTCGCTCATGCACCGGGTCCTGGGCGGCGAGCTCGATACCTACACGATGGAGAAGCGCTACCGCCGGGTGGACGGGCGCGTGGTCTGGGCCCAGCTGACGGTGTCGGTCACACGCGACGAGGACGGCCAGCCCGAATGCTTCATCGCGCAGGTGATCGACATCTCGGCCCAGAAGGCGGCGCTCGAAGACCGCGACGCCTTCTTCATGCTCTCGCCCGACCTGCTGGCCATCGCCGACACCAAGGGCTACCTGCTCCAGGTGAATCCTTCCTGGACCGATGCGCTGGGCTGGACTGCGGAGGACCTGACCTCGCGCCCCTTCCTCGATTTCGTGCACCCGGACGATGTCGAATCGACCCTGGCCGAGGCCCAGGCGGTCAACGCGGGCGGCCTGACCACTGGCTTCTGCAACCGCTACCGCCACGCCGCGGGCGGCTACCGCTGGCTCGAATGGAGCACCCGCTCGGTCAGCAGCGGCCGCCTGTATTGCACCGTGCGCGACGTCACCGCCTTCGTCGAGAACGCCGAGGCCCTGCGCAGCCAGGAGGAAAAGATCCGCCTGCTGCTCGAGCAGGCCAACGACGCCTTCCTCGGCATGGACGAGCATGGCGTGATCACCGAATGGAACAAACAGGCCGAGCTGACGTTCGGCTGGAAGGCCGAGGAAGCGATCGGCCAGCCCATGATCGAGCTGATCGCGCCGCCGCACCTGCGCCAGCGCCACCTGGACGGCATGGCGGCCTTCCTGGCCGCCGGCGAGGGCCGCCCCCACACCAAGCGGGTCGAAGTGCCGGCCCTGCGCCGCGACGGCCAGGAGATCCTGATCGAGGTCTCGGTCGGCATGCTGGCCCATCGGGGCCAGCGCTATTTCTACGCGTTCCTGCGCGACGTCTCGGAACCGCGCCGCCTGGCCGAACAGATGCACTACCAGGCCACCCACGATTTCCTGACCGGCCTGCCGAACCGCTACGCCTTCATGGAGCGCCTGCAGCACGCGATCGACGCCGCCCAGCGCCAGCCGAATTCGCTGGCCCTGCTGTTCATCGACCTGGACGGCTTCAAGTCGGTGAACGACGTCTGCGGCCACGAGGCGGGCGACGCGGTGCTGATCGACTTCGGCCGCCGCCTGACGGGGGCGGTGCGCCGCACCGACATGGTGGCGCGCCTGGCGGGCGACGAATTCGTGGTCATGCTCGACCAGGCCGGCGATGCGCGCGCCGATATCGAGCAGATCACCCGCAAGATCCTGGTGGCGGCCGCCGCCCCGTATCCGGCGGCGAGCGGCTGCGCCGCCCTCGGCGCCAGCATCGGGGTCGCCTTCCATACGGCCGGCGACAGCGCCGACGCGCTGTTGTCGCGCGCGGATACGGCCATGTATGCGGCGAAGAAGGCGGGCAAGCACCAGGCGGCCATCCTGCTGGGGGATGACCGGGTGATTTATTGCCGGGTGACCTGAACGCGTCAGCTCGCTGCATGCAAATGGGTTCCGGCCTTCGTGTGGCAGTTCATCGCCGGAACCTAAGTTTCCCCGCACCCCCGAACTTTTTTAGCACCCGCGTCACACCACCCCGCCATGGCTCGTCTTAACAGGCATGAGGACAGCAACCGCGTCCCGCCACCCTGAAAGGACACACCATGTCGCACGCCGCCCGCATCAACCTGTTCACCCACGCCCCGGCCAACCTGAAGGCCATGATCAACCTGTCGCACACCAACAAGAAGGGCGCTCTCGGCGAGCGCCTGGTCGAGCTGGTGCAGCTGCGCGTCTCGCTGGTCAACGGCTGCGGCGTGTGCATCGACATGCACTGGCGCGACCTGGTGAAGCAGGGCCTCGACCCGCGCCACCTGAACGCCATCGGCGCCTGGCGCGAAGCGCCCTGGTTCAGCGAGCGCGAGCGCGCGGCCCTGGCCTGGGCCGACGCCGTCAACGCCCTGCCCCAGCGCGACGACACCGACGCCGCCTGGCCGGCCCTGCGCGAGCATTTCACGGACGCCGAGATCGCCGAACTTGGCTATACTATCGCCGCCATCCGGGGCTGGAACGCGATCAACCTGAGCCTGCGCAACCAGATCCCGGAGCAGCCCGCGCCAGGCATGTAAGTCCTGCGCCAGGGCGGCCGGTCTGAACCGAACCAGGAAACCCGCCCACTTGCCACCCCTCCCTTCCTCGCGGCTGCGCGGCCACGACAGCATCAGCCTGGTCCAGGCCCTGCAGCTCGTGGGGAGTGCCGGCGACCTGGCCACGGGCCAGCCGCTGGGCACCGCCGAACGCGCGGCGCGGCTGGCGCAGCTGCTCGCAGGCGCCGCCGGCGTCACCGCTGCCAATGCCGTCTACGCGGGACTGGTGGCGCAGCTGCGCTGGGCCGGCAGCCCGGCCGGCGCGCCCGGCTTCGCCGCCCTGCTCGGCGACGATATCGGCGCACGCCGCGCCCTGCTCGCCGATCCCTTCGCCCGCCGTCCCGGCGGCCTCAAGCCGCTGGCGGACATCCAGGCCGAAGTCGCCGGCGAACTGGCCGCCCTGCTGGGCCTCCCCGGCGCGGTGGAGGACGCCCTGCGCCGCCTGTCCGCGCACGGGGCCAACAGGCCGGAACTGGCGCACATTGCCCTGCTGGCGGGCGACCTCGAGATCCTGGCGCGCAGCCACGGCCTGGAGACGGCACTGCCGCTGCTCAGGCGCCTGGCCGGCCGACGCTATCCCGCATCGCTGGTCGAACTGGCTGCGCCCCTGGCCGGCGCCTGGCTGCAGGAACTCGCGCAGCCGCAGGACAGTATTTTTCTCCTTCCCGCCTTCCTTCCCGTCTCTGCGCCGCTGGCCCCGGTGGCCGATGCGATCGAGCTCAAGCTGCCCTGGCTGGCGGGCTACGCACGCCGGGTGGCCCTTCTGGCGCAGCAGGCGGCCCAGCTGGCCGGCCTGCCGGACGACGTCCAGCGGCGCCTGGTGCGCGCGGCGCTGCTGCACGGCCTGGGCCGCGCCGGCGTGCCGTATCCGGTGTGGCAAGGCCGCGCCAGGCTGGAAGGCGCGGCGCGCGAGGCGGTGCGCCGCGCGCCGTATTGCACCGCCCTCGCCCTTGGCCGCATCGCCGGGCTGGAGGACGAGGCCGCGCTGGCCTCGCAGGTGTACGAACGGCTGGACGGCAGCGGCTATTACCGCAGCCTGGACGCGGAGGCCCTCGGGCAGCCGCAGCGCATCCTGGCCGCCGCCGC